>CAKPRW010000035.1 GCA_934183045.1 uncultured Clostridia bacterium | reverse complement strand
CTGCCAATCTGAAATATCTCTTAATATTTTTCCAATTTCTAACCTTTTCTGTCCATAAAATATTTTTCTCCTATATTTAGGTGTAAATACTATATGATATTTGCAATTCCATTTTGTATGTGATAAACTTGACATTGTATCATATGTAGTACTTTCTTCTTTAGTTTTTTTACTGAATATACTATTCATTGATACGCAACTCCTTTCATTTATTTTATCATTTATGCGTCGAAACATATTGATATTATAACATGAAAGGAGTTGCTTTGCTACAAAGCTAAAGCCTACTATACTACCGGCACAGCCGGAAGTTTATTTAACAATAAAAAGAAAGCAGTGTAAAACACTGCTTTTTTTGGGGCTTCCAACGGGAATTGAACCCGTGACCTCAGCCTTACCAAGGCTGCACTCTACCTACTGAGCTATGGAAGCAATTATTATCTGAATAAAATTATATTATATATGTTAAAAAAACTCAAGTCTATTTTATAACTTTCAAAAAATAAAATGCCAATTAATTTTGGCATCTTACTTTTTTTCATCAAATATGTTTTTTATTGCTTTCTTTCTGATTCTTTGTATTGCGTTATCTACTGATTTTACTGGAGAGTCTAGCCTTTTTGCAATAGTTACATAACTATCTCCTTTTATAAATCTATCTAATACTTGTTTTTCGAATTTACTTAATGATTTGTTCACTGCTTCTTGGACTTCATTATAGTATTCTTCTTTCATTATTGTTTCTAACGGATCTTCGATAGTGTTGCTGTCAAAGGTATCTATTAATTCTACTCTATTATCATCATTGTTATCATATGCTGCTGTGTTAAGTGATAGATATGAATTTAATGGCATATGTTTTTGCCTATTAGATGTTTTTATTGCAGTTATCAGTTGTCTTTCTATGCATATATTTGCAAATGATTTAAAAGTATTTTGCTTCTCGGGATTAAAATCCTTAATTGCTTTAAACAATCCTATCATGCCTTCTTGTATAACGTCTTCTTTTTCTGCACCAATAATAAAGTATTTCCCCACTTTTATATTTACAAGCTCTTTATATTTTTCTAATAAATATACTAGAGCATTTTGATCTCCTTGTTTGATTTGAGATATTATTTGTTCATCTGTTATATTATTATATTCGTCTGTTGTAAAATATACATTTTCATTTTGCATTCGCCCTAAATACCCCCAAATATGCTTTTTTTGTATTATATATTTCTGAATCCTTAATGTCAAGCGGTTTTATAGAAATTATTTTGCTAATTCTTCTTTTAGTACGCCCCAGACATCATCTGTTTCCATTCCTTTCTGCCATGATGCTATACCAGCTAAATTGTTTTCAGAAACCAGTGATATCTTAGCTTTTAATGAGTCTAGGTCTTCTATCCAAACTTGCTTTTTATTATCTCCGTCACTATATTCTGCATATTTTTGTTTTAAATCATCATTCCATTCTATTTTTGCATCATCTGAAATAACTGAATATGTGTTTTTCATTGATACGGTTTTGCTTGTTGATTTTCCATTAACATCTGTAGTCCATACTCTTGTATAAAAAGGAATTCCTAAAATAATTTTATTTGATTCTATTTCTTCAGTTTGTAAAAATTTGTTCAAACTCAATTTTACCCAATCATATCCAGCTGTTGTTCCTGGTTTGGTACTTGAAACTCCATATTCATCATATGCCATAAATACAATATAATCTGCCACATCACCAATGACATGTCTATCAAAACACATTGACCATGTTTCTCCACCGTCTGGTGCTGTTACATCAACAGATGTTATTAATCCTATCTCTTTTAGTCTAGGTGTTAATTCTATTATAAATCTTGAATATAAATCTTTATCTTCTTTCTTCATATTTTCAAAATCTATGTTTATACCATCTAATTTATATTCTACACATTTATCTACAATATCTTCTATTAATTTTTGTCTATTTTCATAACTATTCATAATTTTTGAAGTTACTGTTAATCCAGCTTCAGCGTTTGAAACCATAGGCCATACTTTATATCCATTGTCATGTGCCCAATTGATATATTCTTTTCCGCTATTTCCTATATTTTCTTGTAGTTTTCCGTTTTCATCTAAATATAAAAATGATGGTGAAACAACATTTATTCCTTCTATGCTTGTTCCAGATCTGTCAGGAGCAGAACCATATGTAGAATAATAATCCCATGTCAAATTGACTTTTTCTGTAATTTGTTTTTCTGCTTTCATCTCTTCTCTTACTGTAATTTCATTTGCCAATTTATTTGATTTAATATATCCAACTTTTCCATTCTCAGTCCTGATTTTTGTATATCCTTTGTCAGATGAAACTACTATTACGTATTCCCCTTTTTTTATTCTGTCAACTGTTTTAGATATAAAATTTGTAGATGATTTTACTGATACATTTGATGTTACAATAGCCTTTTTTTGTTCTCTATCTAATGAATCCATTGTAACTACTTTTGTTTTTTGTATATTTTCTATTTGTACATTATATACATCATTCATTTCTGATATTGGTAAATATACTGTTCCGTCCTTGTCTATTGCATGAGCATAGATATCTTTTTTTGAACCATTAATAGTGATTTCGTTTTCTTCGAATCCTATTGTTGCTATTTTCTTATCATAAGTCGTAATTATTTCATTAGTTTGCTCTTCTTTATAAATATATTTGTCGAAAAAGTTTTTTATATCTGGTTGTGATAAATATATAATATCATCTTGAATCAAAACATCATTTTTTAAATTTGATGTTACATTTTTGTTATTAATTACTAAATTTGTCTTTTTGTTTTTATCAAATACTATATAATTATTAGCAATTAAACCAATAATTATAAGTAGAATTATTCCAATTATAATACTAAATATTTTTTTGATTTTTTTCTTTTTATTCTCTATCTGTTCCTTTGTCATATTTCTTTTTTCTTTTTTTGTTACTCTTCTCCCTTTTTCCATTGTATCTCTCCTTATTATTTGTTTCTATAATAATATATCATAAAAGTTTTTTTTAGCAAAGTTTTTTGATGATTTTTGTTTATTTTTTATCTTTCTATTAGTAAGCACTACTGTTATTATTCTCTATATATTTCAGATTCATAGTATCTGGAATTTTAAAAAATAAGTTTTTTAGTCATTATTAAAGAGCTTAGTATTATATACTAAACTCTTTTTAGCTTTTTTACATTTACTTTTGTCTATCACTTATTTTATATAATTAGAAATATTATTCATATTTTAATTTAATACTGCAATCGTACCGTTATTTTACAATCCCCATATTTTATAATTACAAAGGAGTGTCCCTTTATCCCCTTAAAAGGGAAAAGAAGGAACGTCCCCTATTCCCTCTATTTTAAGATTCTTATTGTATTGAATATTGTTATTAATGTTGTTCCTACGTCTGCAAATACTGCTTCCCACATGTCTGCTATTCCAAATAAACTTAGTATTAATACTAGTATTTTTACTCCAATAGAAAACATTAGGTTTTCTTTTATTATTTTGTTTGTTTTTTTAGATATGTTTATTGATTCTATTATTTTTGATAGCTCATCTGTCATTATTACAATGTCTGATGCTTCTATTGCTGAACTTGATCCTATTCCTCCCATTGATATTCCTATGTCTGCTCTCGCAAGTACTGGACTGTCATTTATTCCGTCTCCAACATATGCTATTTTTTTGTCTTCTTTATTTTGATTTAATATTTTTTCTAATTCATCATATTTGTTTTGTGGTAACATTTCTGCTTTTACTTGAGTTATTTCTATTTCTTTTGCTATTTTATTTGCAACTTCTTGTTTATCACCTGTTAGCATTCTTGTTTTTATTCCAAGTTTCTTTAATGTTTTCATTGTTTGTTTAGCATCTGATTTTATTTCATCTGTTAATGTTATATATCCTATAACATTTTCGTCTATTTTTAAATATAAAGTTGTTCCATTACTTTCTTTAATTTTATCTTCCATTCCTGCAAAACTTGAATTTCCAATTTTTACATTCTGTTCTCTATATTTGTATTGTATTCCTTTACCTGATACTTCTTCAAATTCTTCTACTTCTGAAGTGTCTATTTCGTTGTTAACTTTTTTTAATATTGATTTTGCTATAGGATGATTAGAAAAACTTTCACCCATTGCAAAATAATTTAATATTTTTTCCTTATCATAATTTTTGTTAAATGTTTCTATTTCGCTTACTACAAAGTTTCCTGTTGTGATTGTTCCTGTTTTGTCAAATATTATTTCTCCGATATCTTTTAATCCGTCTAAATAATCACTACCTTTTACTAAAATTCCTTTTTTAGACGCTTTTCCAATTCCGCTAAAGTAACTTAATGGAACTGATATTGCTATTGAACAAGGACATGATATTACTAAGAATATTAATGCTTTATAAATGCTTTCACTATAAGTAACGTCTTTAAATAAAAGTGGCATAAATACTCCAACTAATAATGCTAATCCTAATACAATTGGTGTATATATTTTAGCAGCTTTTGCTACAAATGTTTCTGTTTTAGCTTTTTTATCTGTCGCATTTTCTACTAGATTTAATATTTGGTTTACTGTACTATTTTCGTAATTTTTTTCTACTTTTATTTCTAATAATCCTTGGACATTTATTCCTCCTGAAAGCACTTTTGATTTTTCTTCTACTTTTACTAATGCACTTTCTCCTGTTAAAGCAGAATTGTCTATCTCTGCTTTTCCATCAATTACTACTCCATCCAAAGGGATTTTTTCTCCAGATTTTACTAAAATAGTATCACCTATATTTACTTCTTCTGGATTTACTTTTATTACATCTTCACCTTTTTTTAAATTTGCATATTCTGGTTTTATATCCATTAAATCTGATATGGATTTTCTTGTTTTATTTATAGCTCTTGTTTCTAATATCTTTCCTATTTCGTATAAAGTTATAACCATAACTCCTTCCATTGTTTTGTCAACAAAACATGCTCCAATAACAGATATTGTTATAAGTGTATTTTCATCTAGAACTTTATTTTTTGTTACTTGAACAAATGCTTTTTTAGCTGTTCTTGATAATAGTATTACTATTGCAATAACCTTTAATACTATTGCAATTGTTTGGTTTAATTTTATGTATTCTGCAAACATAAATATTGCAATTCCTATTATTAATCTTATTATATCTGTATTATTTCTTTCTGTATGTTTTTCTACTTTTTCTTTTTCGTCTATTACTTCTACATCTGGTTCTAAACTTTGTACTATTTTTGTTATTTCTTCTTTTACATTATCTTGTTTGTCTGTTTGAAAAGATAATCTACAAGTAGAAAAATTCACACTTACTTGTTCGTACCCTTCTGTTTCAGCAATTTTATCCTCTATTTTTTTTGCGCAATTTGCACAATCTAATCCTTCTAAAATATATCTATAACTCTTCAATATGTTCACGTCCTTTCTTAACAATTTCTACTATATGATCATCATCTAAACTATAAAACACTTCTTTACCTTCTTTTCTAAATTTTACTAGCTTAGATTGTTTTAGTACTCTTAATTGATGTGATATTGCTGATTGTGTCGTTCCTACAACTCTTGCTATATCACACACACGAAGCTCTTCTTGCATTAATGCATATATAATTTTCATTCTGGTAGAATCTGCAAACACTTTAAAAAATTCTGCTAAATCATAAATCAATTCATCTCTTGGCATAAAATTATAATTCCTCCTTTTTTGTTTATTCAATATATTAATATTATATTTATGAATATATGATTATATGTTCATATGTTCATTTTATTATATATATTTTATTGTGTCAATATATTTTGAAATTATTTTATATATAATGAAAATATTAGAAACCTTTGTCAAATTTTTTCATATAATGTTACAAAAGGAGGAAATAAAATGTTTAGAAGAAAATGTTACTGTATGAATAACAACTATAATGATAATTCATGTGAATTACAAAATGATATCATGGAAAATCAATGCGATAATGTAATTTCTTATGAAGAAAAATATGATAGTTGTGATTGTGGATTTGATGAAGAATATAACGTATTCCCCGAAAATCCAATGTTAGCACAAAGTTATGTGCCAATTCAATATATGGATAAAACATTTAAACCATGTGTTGGATTAAAAATGGGAACTATCTTCCCTGAATTAGTTAGTCCTTATGTTCCTTGTCAATCAATGGAAGAAATCAACTATATAAGAGAAACTAACGAAATTGGAAAGGGGTGCAATAAATGTCAATAAACGAAGATAGAAATTGTAAATGTGATATGGATAATAATGTATTGTCAACAAACATGAATAATAATTGTGATTGTAATGAACAAGAAAGACGTATAGATTGTGAAATGAAAGAAGAAATGTTACAACAAATAAGATGTTGTGATTTTGCAATTAATGAACTTGCTTTATATTTGGATACACATTCAGATGATGAAAAAGCTCTTTGTTTGCATAGAAAATACTGTAGAAAAGCAAAAGAATTAAAAGACAAATATCAAAAAGTTTATGGACCTCTTACCATTAATTACCCTTGCAATAAGTGGAGATGGTTAGAAGAACCATGGCCTTGGGAAAGGGGGAATTTTTAATGTGGACTTATAATAAGACTTTACAATATCCAATAAATATAAAGTGTCCAGATCCAAGATTAGCAAAAGTTATAATATCTCAATATGGTGGCCCTGATGGTGAACTTGCCGCTTCTTTAAGATATTTGTCTCAAAGATTTGGTATGCCTGATCAAAATGCTAAAGCAATATTAAATGATATTGGAACAGAAGAACTTGCACATTTAGAAATGGTAGGAACAATAGTACATCAATTAACTGATGGAGCTTCAATAGAAGAAATAGAAAAAGCAGGATTGGGTGCATATTATACAGATCATGGAGTAGATGTATATCCTCAATCAGCAGCTGGCATGCCATTTACAGCATCATATATAGCATGTAAAGGAGATCCTATTGCAAACTTACAAGAAGATTTAGCAGCAGAACAAAAAGCAAGAGCAACCTATGAAAAACTAATAGATCTTTGTCGTGATAATCCAGACGTACTAGATCCTTTAAGATATTTAAGAGAAAGAGAAGTTGTTCACTTCCAAAGATTTGGAGAAGCACTTCGTGGAGTACAAGATAAATTAGCAGAAAGAAAATTTTATATGAATAATATGAATTGTAATAACAACTAAAAAATAAGAGGGATATCCCTCTTATTTTTAGTATATATTTTTATGAATGTAAGAAATAATAAATAATAAATAATATTATAAAGTTTCTATCCATTTATTAATTTCTTCTATAGAAGTAACAAGTTTGTTTTCTTGGTAGTTTTCTGTAAAGACAATATTTAAACCACTATCAACTTTTGAATTTGGACATAATTTTACAATTTCTTCAAATGATCTTCCTAGCCAACCAGCATTTGTTGCAAATGGTTTTATAATTTTGTTAGATAGATCATTCGTTTTCAAAAATGTTCTTATTGGACTTGCAGGAATATACCACCAAGTTGGAAATCCTACAATAATTTCTGTATATTTAGATAAATCAATATTTGTTTTTTCTATTTCTCTTAAATGATTTATAGATTCTGGTCTTTGTTCTTCGTCAACCACTGTTTGATAATCTGTAGAATATGGTTCTACCGGTTTAATTTCTAAAATATCACAATTCAACTTTTTTTGAATCATTTCTGCTATCATCTTTGTATGTCCTGTATATGAATAAAATACAACTAATTTTTTGCTGTTTTCCATTTTTTTATAACCTCCTCTAGTTTTATTTTTATAATTTACTATTATTTTGTAGTAGCATTTTTTATCCAATTTTCAACCTTGTTTTTAGCATTTTTAACAGTACTTCCTTGTACTGCTAATCCGCGCATAATTGTTGCACCCTTGCATAAGGTTTTTATATCTTTTTCACTAATTCCCATTCTGCTTCCTTCGTGTGTTGCAAAAGGCATTACAATTTTTCCAGTAAAGTCTAATTTCTCTAATTGTGTAAACATTGGCATCGGCATTGTTGCCCACCAAATTGGATATCCTATATATATGACTTCATATTCTTCTATATTATCTAATGTTTTTTGTAATTCTGGTCTCGCATTACTATGTAGTTCCTCTTCTGCAACATTACAACATTCATGATAATCATAAGGATATTTATTAATTGGTTCCACTTTAAAAATATCTGCTTTGACCATATCTCTTATCATTTCAGCTATTACTTCTGTATTTCCTTTTTCTATGTTTCTAATTCCATTTTCCATATAATTTTCTCCAGTATGAGAAAAATATATTACTATTGATTTTTTATTTTGAAGATCTGTATTGTTTTTTAATAAACTCATTTTATATCCTCCTTTTTATTTTTTATCTTTTAGTTAAGAATAATGGTAACTCTAGCTCATTGTTTTCTAATAATTCTTTATTGCTTAATATATCTTTTGTCTTACCGTCTTTTATTATTTTTCCATTTGAAATTAAAATTGTTCTGTTACATGTATCATAAATTAAATCTAAATCGTGAGATGTAACTATTTTAGTAATATTATTAAGTGAATTTATAGTATCTATAAATTTTCTTCTGTTTCTTGGATCTAGTGCAACAGTCGGCTCATCAAAAATTAGTATTTCTGGTTGCATTGAGAGAACTGTTGCTATTGAAGCTAATTTTTTCTGTCCTCCTGATAGACTATAAATTGACCTATCTTTCAATTCTTCTATCCCAATTCTTTTTAATGCTTCTAAGGTTCTTCTTTTAACTTCATCTTCTGATAATCCATAATTTTTTGGTGCAAATGCTACATCTTCATATACTGTTGGCATAAATAACTGACTATCACTGTCTTGAAACACATAACCTATTTTCTTTCTTATTTCGTTTATCTTTCTTTTTTCTACTTCTATGTTTTCTATGGCAATTTTACCATCATAACCTAATTCAAGTCCTACTAATAATTTTAAAATTGTTGATTTCCCTGCTCCATTTGCTCCTATTATGCCAACACTTTCGTTTTTATCTATTTTAAAACTTATATTGTGAATTACCTGAATTTTATTGCTGTATGAAAATGAAACGTTTTTTATTTCTATCATTTTTCTTTCTCCCTTGCTATTATATGAACAGTTTTCCTAACATATCAAATATTGGTATGTATCTTAAAATAAACATTATTCCCAAACCTAATATTAAATAGTTTAGACTTTTTTTATTGAATTTTATATTTTCTATAAAAAAGTTTTCTGGATCAAATCCTCTAAGTTCCATTGAATCATAAATTGTGTTTGCCTTATCAATACTTCTTATAGTTAAGCTTCCTATCATACTTCCCCATGCTTTAAATCTTATTCCTTTTTGATTTGGTGCTCTCATTTGATATGCAATCCATATTTTATGTGTTTCTTTTAAAAATAATATTATATATCTATATGTCAATAAAAATGTAGTAATTAACATATTAGGAATATGTAATAATTTAAAACTATAACATATCTCTTCTATTTTAGTTGTAGAAATTAAGATAAATGAACTAATTATAGCAAATAATCCTTTTAACATTAAAGTTATTAGTGATATTTCACCAGTTGTTACTGGTAAGTGTCCGATATACATAATTATATCTTTATCTATTATTGGATTTGCAATTCCTATAAAAAATAGTAATAGAAATATAATCTTAAACCTTTTTAAAATTTCTCGTACAGGTATCTCTTGTATGAAGCTTATTAGAATTAGATAAATTGACATGGCAAGAGTTGTTGTTAAGTTGTATTTGTTTATTGATGTTAATAGAATAATATATGTTATTGTAAGCAATAATTTTACCAGCGGATGAATTATTGCATTTGTTTCGTTTGGATTGTGATCTAATTTATGAATAGTCTGAATCGCACTTTCTATTTTATCCATTACTAATCTTTTCCTTTTTTTTGGCTGATTTTATTATATAACCCACTCCACATAATAATGCTACTGTAATACTACATCCTACAATACCAGAAATTGATGTACCTATTGGGCTGTCACTATTTTTCAAACTATAATCTGGTAAGAAAGATGTCGTTTCTTGTATTTTGCTTGCGGTATCTGATATAGGATTTTCTGAATTCTCTATTTCTGTTTCTCCTGTTAACTTTTGAATAGACCATTCCAATCCATCTGGATTGCTTGAAGCAAATAGGGATAAGCCTCCAGATATGATAATAAATAAAGTAACTAAAACTATAATTGCATTTTTATATGAAAGTTTACCTTCTTTGTTTTCTATTTTGTTAGGATTCCATAATAATTCTGGTCTTGTTTCATATATAAAGCATAATATAGAAGCGGTTATCATTCCTTCAATTAATCCAATTACTAAATGTATTGGCTGCATTACTCCAACAAAAGTTTTAAATGGCAATTCTGTTATTCCTGATAATAGTGTTTCAATAGTTACTGAAAATGCTCCGAGTTGTAAAGTTAAAATTGCCCCGAAAATGGAAGCAAAAATTATTTTTCCTTTTGACATTTTATTTTTCATTACCATTTTCCATATTAATGATCCTAAAAAACATCCATAGAATGCCATATTCCATATATTAGCTCCAAGTGCTAATATTCCGCCATCTGCAAAAAATAAACACTGTATTAGTAAAACTCCTATCATACTTAAAAATCCGGCATATGGTCCAAGTATGCTTGTTAGTAATAGACCTCCGCATAAATGCCCTGATGATCCTGTACCTGGTATTGTAAAGTTAATCATTTGAGTAGCAAATACGACTGCTCCCATAACTCCCATGGTAGGTATTTTCTTTTTGAAATCATCTTCTTTTTTTAATTTATGTATTCCATATCCGGCTACAAGTCCACTTGCTAAATACATTGTTGCTGAAACGCCTGGACTTAATAGACTATCTGCCATATGCATAAAATATACCTCCTTTTAGTTTTTATCAAATGTTCCACTTGTTAGTCCGTTTAAATCTAATGTCACATATGAAAAACCTAAGTCTTTTATTTTTAGAATTGTGTCTTTATTTTCTAATATCTTTTCAAAATATTCTCTATCAACTTCTATCCTTGCTATATTCCCATGAACTCTAACCCTTGTTGTAGGTATTCCCAAACTTTTTATGATTTCTTCGGCAAGTTCTACTTGTTTTAAACTTTCATCTGTAAGCGTAGTATTATATGGAAATCTTGTTGCTAAACATGAATTTGATGGTTTGTCCCAAAACTCAATTCCTAATTGTTTGCTATATTTTCTAATGTCTTTTTTTGAAAAACCTGTTTCTTCTAATGGACTAATTATTCCTAATTCTTTTGTTGCTTGATTTCCAGGTCTGTAAGTTAATGTGTCGTCTGTATTTTTACCATCTAATATATTTTTAAATCCTTCTTTTTCAGCTATTGCTTGTACTTTTGACATTACATTTCTCTTACAATAATAACATCTGTCTTTATAGTTTTCCTTAAAAGCTTCAACTTCCAATACATCACAATCTATTTCTTTATATTGAAAATTATTTTTCTGTAAGAATTCAATTGCCTCTTTATAATCTTTTCTTGGTATCATCTGTCCATTTACAATAATTGCTATAACATTTTCTCTTGATAATACTTTATTTGCAAAATATACTAAGAAACTTGAATCAATTCCTCCAGAAAATGCAATTGCTACTTTTTCTAATTCTTTTAATCTATTTTCTAACTCTTCTAACATTTTTTACTTCCTTTTCTTTATAAAATATTAATATTGAAATTTCAAACATACCTAATTATTTTCTGCAAGTAGCTTGATTTATTTGACTTGCAATATATCCCGCTCCATAACCATTATCTATGTTCACCGTTGCTATTCCATTGCTACAAGAATTTATCATACTTAAAAGAGCTGCTATCCCACCAAAATTAGCACCATATCCAACAGAGGTAGGAACTGCTATTACAGGCACTTTAGCAAGACCTCCTATAACAGAAGCTAAAGCTCCTTCCATTCCCGCAACTGCAATTATACAATTTGCTTGATCTATTTTTTCTTTTTGCGATAATAATCTATGAATACCTGCAACACCAACGTCATAAATCCTTTCTACCTTATTACCAAAAAATTCTGCCGTTTGTGCCGCTTCTTCTGCTACTGGTATATCTGCTGTTCCTCCAGTACAGATTGCAATATTCCCAATAAATTCTTTTGATTTTTCTATTTTTAAAATGCGTGAAATATTATCATATTGAACATTTGGAATTGTAGATCTTAATAATTCATATTGCTCTTTAGTAGCTCTAGTTCCTAACACTTCTCCATTTTCTTTATAGATTGTATTATATATTTTAGTCAAAAATTCATCAGGCTTATTTTGACAAAATACAACTTCACTATTACCTGTTCTTTCTTTTCTATTATGATCAATTTTAGCATAACCTAGATCTTCATAATTATTGTTTTGTATTTCTTTTTCTGCTTGTTCTAAAGTTATTTCTTGTTTTTGTACTTTTTCTAATATTTCTCGTATTTCCATTTTACAATTTTCCTTTCATATAAGATTATTTTAATTCATCTAATTTGTATAAATCCTTTAATGGAATATTGTTTTTTAAAGCAATTTCTTTTATTTTCTCATATTCTGGATAAATATAAATTTCTCCATTGTTATTTACTTTTTTGGCATTTATTTTCCCATACTTTGTATCTATTGTTACCATTTCTCTTTCTAATTCTGTTCTATATTCAAAACGATATCTCATTCCGATTGTTGTTGTTTCTCTAAATATTATATTTTGTAATTTTAGCATATCTTTTCTTTTACAAGCTACTGTCATTCGATATGCTGGTCTATTTTTCTTCATATATATTGGAGTAAAGAAAACGTCTAATGCCCCATTTTTAAATAATAATTCTTGTGTGTAGCCAAATAATTCTCCTCCACAGTCATCTATATTAGTTTCCATTACAACAAAATCTTCATCTGGTTCTTCTATTTCTCCATAATATACTTTTAAAACATTAGGAATTTTTAAATCTTTTGATCCTGTTCCCCAACCTATTTTTTCTGTTATCATTGCTGGTAATGTAGTAAATTCTTCTGCTAATTCAGCAATAATTGCAGCTCCAGTTGGTGTAACTAATTCTGTGTCTATATCTATTTGTCTAAACTTCACATCTGAAGAAACAAAAATTTCGCTTGTTGCAGGTACGGGAACACTCATAGTTCCATGTGCACATTCTATAAAACCATATCCATCATTTACAATACTTGATATAATTTTATCTGGTTTTATTTTATTTATTAAAATCGCTGTTCCTACTATGTCTACAATTGAATCTATTGCACCCACTTCATGAAAATGTATTTCTTCAAGTGATTTATTATGCACTTTACTTTCTGCCTTTGCTACTCTCATAAATATCTTTTTTGCCAAATCTTTTACATTTTGCTCTAATGTTGAGTTATCTATTATTTCATTCACATCTTGCAAATTTCTATGCTCGTGGTGATGATGTGTGTGATTGTCATGGTGATGTTTTTCATGATGATGCCCTTCTTTATCTTCTAATATAACATCAACATATGTTCCTGTTATTCCATTTTTTACTTTTTTAGATACCTCTATATTGTATCCTTCAACATTCAATTTTTTTAATTCATTTATCAGATATTTTTCATCTCCAATAATTTCAGTTAATGCACCAAGTGTCATATTCCCACTTATTCCACTTGAACAATCAAAATAAAGCGTCTTCATATATTCCTCCTAAAAGTTTTTTATATAAAGAGGCTGTACTTTTACCAATACAGCCTTTTTAAATTAATCTATATTAATTATCTCGTATTCTCTTGTTCCGAATCCAAGATCAGCTGCTGCTTCTATCGTATGAATTCCATTTTGTCTTTCTACTCTTTCTACAAAATGATCTCTTCCTGGGTCTTTTGAGTTATATACAATATCTATACAAGCTTGATCTATTGCAATTGGATCTGTACTTGCAAGTATTCCAACATCTTTCATACAAGGATCTTCTGCAACAGCACAACAATCACAATCAACTGACATATTAACCATAACATTAATATACACTATTTTTCCTTTAAACATATTGTGTACTGCTGATGCTGCATCTGCCATTGATTCTAAGAATTTATCTTGCTCTGGTAAATTATCCCAAAGTTTAGTTTGATCTGTTTCTTTTCCAGCTGAGTGGATATATGTTTTGCCTTCTGATGAACCACATCCTATTGATAATTGTTTTAATGCTCCACCATATCCTCCCATAGGATGACCCTTAAAATGTGATAGAACTAACATAGAATCATAATTTTCTAAATGTTTGCCCACATAATCTTTTTTTATTACTTTTCCATTTGGAATATCTAATACTAGATCATTTCCTTCTGAATCCATAATATCTACGTCAAAATATTTTGTCCATCCATGTTCTTCCATTAATTTCTCGTGTTTTTCTGTTGAGTTTCTTGCTCCACCATAAGCAGTATTACATTCTACAACTGTTCCGTTTACTTTATTAATAATTGCTTTTACAAATTCTGGTTTAATATAGTTTTGGTTTCCTTGCTCCCCTGAATGTAGTTTTACAGCTACCTTTCCTGGTAAATCAACTCCTAAAGTTTCATACATTTTTACAACACTTTCTGGAGTAATCTCACTTGTAAAATAAACTTTTGATTTTTCCATATACTTAACTTCCTTTCTATTTTATTCTTTTCATATAAGTTTAGATTATTCATTTTCACCTAAGGCTTTTGCTACTTTTTCAAGTTCTTCTCTTATATGGATATGTTGAGGACAAACTTTTTCACACATACCACATTTTATACATTCTGCAGCTGCTTTTAGTCCATGGCCTCCAACTAACCAGTTTTCTTGGTGTTTTGCTGCTTCCAAATCATTATATAATGT
>CAKPRW010000034.1 GCA_934183045.1 uncultured Clostridia bacterium | reverse complement strand
TTACTCCTGCTAATATTAATAGTACTATTATTGTTACAATTAGTGCTATTAATGTTATTCCTTTTTCTTTTGTGTTATTCTTCATATTTCTCCCCTTTTATTTATATTTATTTTGTTTATATTTTTAAACTTTTTTATTTAATTATTTTATAATAATTAGTTTTATTTATACACTAACTTTTTGTTGGATATATTAGTTTTTCTCTTTCTTTTATTTATATAAAAATAGTATCTAATTGATTCAATTTTTTCAATATTTTCCTTATAATGTATGTATTATTTGTTTACTTAAAATAGAAAAAATTGAGGTTCATTTTTATAAACCCCAATTTTTTTATTTTTATTTAAACAATATTCTTTTACCTTCTATTTAAGTATATTTAAATATAGTTACAAAATTTCGTCAAAAAAACATATATATTATTGTTCATCTATAATTTTGTCTATTGAATCTTTTCTCATATCTTTTATTATTTTACAACTATTATCTAATTTCTCTTGTTCTTCATCACTTAAATCAAGTTTTACCACTTCTCTTACCCCTTGGCTATTTATAACTGCAGGTACTCCTATAAAAATATCACTTTGATTATATTCATCTTTTAAATAAGTAGATACTGTTAAAATAGAGTTTTCATTATCTAAAATAGCTCTAACTAATCTATTTAAAGCCATTCCTATTCCATAATATGTGGCTTTTTTCTTCTCTATAATTTCATAAGCTGAATTTACTACACCTTCGTGGATTTTTCTTAAATCTTCCATAGGCAAGTTATTATCTTTTATTATATCTTTTATGTTTTTACATCCAATATATACATGATTCCATGGTACAAATGATGAATCTCCATGTTCTCCCATTATATATGCATGAACATTTTTACTTGATATTTGTAAATAATCTCCTATTAAATAACGAAGTCTTGCAGTATCTAATACTGTTCCTGATCCAATAACTCTATTTTTAGGAAGTCCTGAAACTTTTGATACTACATAAGTCATTAAATCTACTGGGTTACTTGCAACAACAATTATACCATCAAATCCACTGTTCATAATATTTTCAGTTATTTGTTTCATTATTTTTGTATTAGTTTGAGCAAGTTCTAATCTAGTTTGACCTGGCTCTTGTGCTATTCCTGCTGTTATAACTATTACTTCTGCATCTTTACATTCATCATAGTCTCCTGCTTTTATTGTCATTTTTTGTGGAGCATATGGAAGTCCATGTGACAAGTCCATTTCCTCTCCTATAGTTTTTTCTTTGTTTATATCTATTAGTATAAGTTCATTTATTCCTCCTCTGTTTAGCATTGAGTAAGCCATACTCATACCAACAAATCCTGTTCCTATTAATACAATTTTACCTTTTTTCATATAATAAATCCCTCCTCATTTACATATTATACCACTTTTTTCTTTTTTTTAAATATCTTTTTTATATAATTCATGTTTTTAGTTTATTATTTACTTTTTTTGTAAGTTGTGATATAATGTCAAAAAATCAAAGTAAGGAGTGCTATTTATGAGTTCAAATTCTAACAATAATACTACTACTTTGGCAGAAAATAAAGTGTTAATATTATATATATTAAATAAACTAAATAAAGATATAAAACAAGATGATTTGTTTCAAATTATCACTTCTATTAACAAAATTAATTATTTTTACTTTAAACAGGTATTAACAGACTTAATTGATTCCAAATTAGTAGGTAGTTACACAAAGGAAGAAGAATTAGTAATTAAAATAACAACTGAAGGAGAAAATGCATTTGTTCTTACTCAAGATGTGTTGCCTGGACTTATGAAATTAAAGGCAGATAATATTTTTGAAAAAGAATTTCATTTAATCGAACAACAATCATCTGTTATTGCAGAATTTATTCCAAAAGATGAAAATAATTATACCATAAAATGTAAAATAGTAGAAAATAATGAAACAATTTTTGAAGTTAAAACCTTTGCTGGTTCTAGAGATAGAGCTAAAAGAATCGTAGACAATTGGAATCAAAACGCTAATACTATTTATCCAAAAATTTTAAATATATTATTAGATGATAATAACTAAAAAAAGTTATAAATAAAAATTCATTCTCTTAATCGAGTAACATATGATTTTTATTTATAACTTTTATTTTATAACAAATTTCTAATTTATATTAAGACATATTAGAATATTTTAATTATGCATTTATCTTATTATGCATATCGCACAAAAAATTATAGTTCTAATCATAATATTAGAAAATAACATATAATTTGTACACTTAATTCCAATATTATTTATTTTATCAAATTCGCTTACAAGTTTTTCGTTTTCTTCTTTTGTCGTATACTCACTTTCGTCTAGATATTCTTTTGCTAAATATCTTGCTTTTATCATAGCATCATTTTCTAAATACATTCTAACTACATAATAAACTAATCCTAAAATAATTAATATACTTAGAAACATCATTTTGTATGGTAATAATTTTAATATTGCTAAAATACAGATTATTATAAAAAATATTAAATATACATTTGAAAAGTAAAAATTAAATAATAACAGTCTTCTATCTTGAACTGAATGTAAACATTCATGTGCTATTGTTTGAATTCTTGTATATGTACCTTTTATATTTGCTATTGATATTTTATCTGCAATAGCAATATATAAACTTGCATTACTTCCTTTATTTTCTTCAATTTTCACTTTTTCATTTCCTAGCTTTTTTAAATATTTTTTACATATTTCTAAATTACTAGGATGTTTTTTAGCTATTTCATCTAATTCTTTATTCTCTCCTATATGTTTTATTTCTTTAACATTATATTTAAAAACAATTCTTAAGATCAAAGTACTGATTGTTAATATAACTAAAATTATAATAAACTCCATTTACGCTCCTTTTCTATTTATTAATTATTATTGTATTACGTCTTTGATGGCTTCACCTATAATTTTATTTACATCTGCAATTACAAGATTGAATTTAGTTTCTGCTTCAAAAAATTTTTTAGCTTCATCTATTTCTATTAATTCTACATATAAATCTTGTATTTTCTTTTCCCCTTCTTCATTATGTTTTCCTGTTTTCACTACTTCAAGTTGAATATTATATCTTAATTCTTCAAATTCTTGTATCTTCTTTTTTAATTCTGTATTTAAGTTTAAAGCATCTTTGGCCATTTTATAATTAATATATTCTTCTGATTGTTTTATTTCTTGAGCTAATCTATTTGCTGTGTCATATATCATCATTTTGCAACACCCTTTCTTCCTCTTTCATATTATGTATTTGAATTATTTTCATCAGCAGATTGTATTTCTACTTTAGCATCTGTTGGACATATGTTTACAAAAGTATTTCCATCATTTACCTCTATTGTGTTTCCATTTAAGTCTTTATATACAGTTTTTTCATCTCTCGCATTTTTTGTGCATTTAATTTTTATAGCTTTTCCATTTGTAATATAATATCCATCAAATGTTCCAATATTTTTCAATCCTTGTCTTCCTTTGTTTTCAGTATCTGACAAAGTATAATTATCACAGAATGTTATTATTATATTTTTAGTTGTTATTGTTTCTCCTGTTGTCCAATCTGTTTGTTCTTTCTTTCTAGCATATCTTTCATAAACTTTATTTTCAGCATCATATAAATATGTTACTGTTTGAAGATTAGAATGTGGTATTGTTATTTTTGTTGCATCTTCTCCGTCTTCTAAGTTAACTTCATTTGTAGTGTAATTTAATACACTTGTTTCTGATGATGTTGTTTTATATTTTTTGTTTTTTGCAGATTTTAACAGCTTTTCTGTATTTGTTACAGCATTATGAGGAGAATTTTTATCTTTTACTCTCCAAAAAGTCACTCCATCTTCTGAAATACCATTAATGTCATCTATACTATATTTTTTTATATCTGATTGTGCTTGTGGACTTTGTCCGAAATGTACATATATTGCATCATTTTCCATTGCATAATCTATGAAATAATGTCTTGCACTTCTTACTGGGCCGATTTTTTCAACATCTGCTCCTTTAAATAATGCCATTAATCTAGTTTCTCCACCTTCTACTATTATTTCATAAATCATATATGCATCTTGAAGTCCTGCTTGTGGCCATGCTTCACTATGGTTATCAATCATTACAGCAATTGGTCTATCTGTTCCTTTAAAAATTTTTATTTTTTCATCATTTAATTCTGCTGTCATTACATTATTTTCTTCAGAACTACTTGTTCCTACTTCTTCTTTATTTTTTACAATTTTATATGCTAATACTCCTCCTGCTATAATAATTATTATCGATAATAATATAACTAATACTTTTGCATTCCCTTTTTCCATGAGTTTCACTCCTTTAATCTCTTCCTATTTTTAACTCATCTAGAATCTTATCTTCTTTTGGTCTCATAACTTTTTTATCTTCTTCTTCTATATGATCATATCCCATTAAATGATAAAATCCATGCACTACCATATAGCTTAATTCTCTTTCAAAACTGTGTCCATATTCTTTTGCTTGCTCTTTAACTTTTTCTATAGAAATAATAATATCTCCCAAAACATCTTCATGTTCAAAATTTTTGTTTTTTATTTTTAAATCTAACTCGTCCTTTTCAAACATTGGAAAAGAAAGCACATCAGTTGCTTTATCCACATTACGATATTCTTTATTTATTTTTCTAATGTATTCAGGTGTTGTTAAAGTAATTGTAATGTATAATTTTGAATCTTTCATCTTTTCTTCTTCAAAGCATTTTGATAATACTTTCTCTATTATTTTTTCATATTCTTTATTTTCTTCTATATCTTCATATACTATTTCGTACATATTATGCTACTTCCTTAATTCTAATGTATTTTCCTTGTGATTGACAAGAATTTTTTATTACTTTCATTGCTCCATAATCTACTAATTTTCTTTTGTAGTATTTCATTAGTTTGCTATAATCAATTTTCTCTTTTTGTATTTTGTTTATATCATTTTTGATAAATAAGATTTCTTTTTGTTTTATATATTCGATAAAATCAACTTCTTTTAATTTTGCAATTTCTTTATACTTAGCCCAGAACTTTTTGTATTTTTCTCTCTCGTTAGGAGAATTCCAATATACTTTTGTTGATAATAGTTTTACATTGTAATCTTCTATTAGGTTTATCAACATAGAATATGCTTTTTCTCTTTTGGTTGAAATTTTTGTATCTTGTACTAAACTTCTTGCATCTTTTAATAATTTTTCATAGCATTGTTCTGCAACAATTAGTGGTAAACTATGTGTAAATAGTTTTCTACTAATTCCTAGTAATATCATATTCTTTTCTATTGTGTCTCTAGTATCTAGTTTGCCAACTGTATATGTTTCATATTTTTCATATTCAGCTAATATATCTTTTAGACTTTCATCACTATCTATTTTTAAAGATAATATGTTTTGTATATATTCTTCTAAAGTGTGGAATATTTTTATATATACCCATTCCTTTGTTGAATCATATACATTAGTATGATCAGCTATTTTTATAGAATAATTTTTTAATATAGCTTTATATAATGCATCCATTTTTGATATATAAAATTTGTTATATCTATCTTTTAATTTTTGTTTGTCTCCACATTTTATTCCTTCATAATCTAATTCAATTAAATATTTTTGTTTTCTATATTTGTATTCAATATATTCGCTTTCTTTTAGACTTGTAACTTCATAATATTTTGATAATGCGTCTTTTTCAAATTCTGATGCTGTACCATTTTTTACTTTTTTGTATATAGAATCCATTACATATTTGTCTAATGCTGCTAGATATGCTTCATAGGCTGAATCATATTTTTTTTCTAATTCTTCTTTATCATAATTCTCATTATCTATTTGGTAATTTTCAAATGCTTTTATTACGTTATTTCTTTTTATAGAAATAAACATTCCATTTATTCCTATTTTAGTAGGTATTAATAGTTTTGTTAAAGTGTTTGTTATTTTGTTAAAAAACGTTTTGTCTGCTCCGGTTATTCTAAGGCTTCTTTCTTCCATTTCTATCATCCCTTCAAAATACAATTTTTTCATTTGTCCCTATATTTTCTAATACTTCATATGTAACATAAACATCAACGCCATCTTCTTTCTCGTAAATATTAATGTTTCTATTTACAATCTTATCTTTATCCACTATTTCATTATCAAGTTCTTGTTGTAATTCCTGTATCCCTATGTTTTTAGCCTCTTCAATGTTGTAATTTTTTTGTATTTCTTCTAGTTCTTTATTGGTTATTTTTGTGATAGATATAGGTAGATAAAAGTTAGAAAATAATCTCAATTTGCTTTCCGCTTCTATTGTATCATAAATTTTGAATTTTGAAACCCCTTTACCTAAATTTATTTTAAAATTATTAAAATTTATTGTATATTTATTTTCTAAATTGCCTGTTTCCTTTTTTTCCGTAGTATTATATAAGATTTTTTTATTTTTTGTATGCCATACTTTTGCTTCAATTTCTCCTTTACTATGCACATATCTTATTCCTGTATATTTTCCTTCCATCCATCCATTTATTAAACTCTCACCTTCATTTACTGTATCTCCAACTTTTACATTTGCAGTTCCTGCTTGTGCATTAATTTTAGTAATAATTCCTGCTTTATCAGAAATTATGCTACAATATTCATTTTCGTCTATTATATCTGGTTTTTGATCTGCTTTTACTAATTTAACAATTGCATTTGTTCCTTTTAGTTCTATTCCAGCCCAAGCAATATCTTTTCTTTCTAATCTTATTTTATTTATTATTTCTTTTGTGTTTATTTGTGATTTTAATTTGCCAGTTTTTAGTCCCGCATTTTCTATATCTTCTAATATATTTGTTAATTCCGCATCATTTTCTACTCTTATTTCCACATTCCATACAAAATTTGAGGATAACATTACTAAAACTATTAATAATATTAGTAAAAATATAAAAATTTTTCTTTTTTTATATTTATGTAGTAAAAATGGTAAACCTTTTTTCTTTTTAATTTTAACTTTGCATCTTGTTTTTCTTGCAATTTTACATAGTTCTTTAAAATCTTTTATTCTTACATTTAAATATAATTGTATGTCCCTTTTTCTTTTTAAGTTCCATATCATTATCCCATTTGTTTTACATATATTAATAAATCTTTCAATATAATATCCCTCAATTTCTAATCTTAAGTATCCTAATATATATCCCAATATAATTTTAATAAACATTGTAGACTCCTTTAATCAACCATTCTTTCCATATCTATACTTTCTATTTTTCCATTTACTTTTATATCATCATCCGTCATGTTTTCTAGGCTTAAATTATAACCATTTATATTTACAATTCCTATATGTGTATTTACTCTTACAAAAAACTCTTCATATTCTAATATTCCTTTAAAGTTTTCTATTATTACTTCATCAAATCCTGTTACAATTATTTTGGGAATATTTGAACAAACTTCTTTTGGTAATTCAAGAATTCTATCTAATTTGTTATAGTTATTTTTTTTCATAAAGTATCCTTTCTTTTAAGCTTTTGATTTCACACTAACTTAAAATATTAATTTTTAAATATATTTATATAATAAAAACAATAATTATTTTTCAAACTCATCTAAAGATTTAAATTCATATCCCATATTTTTAGCTTCTTTAATAACAGAATCTAAGACGTTTGTATTTGTTTTTGAATTTCCATGTAATAGCATAATTTCTCCATTATGAAGATTATTTAGTATTTTAGTCTTTGCCTTTTCTTCATCTGGTTGCTTATTTTCATTCCAATCTTCGTATGCAAATGACCACATAACTGTCTTATATCCTAATATTTGTGTTAATTTTAATGTTCTTTCACTAAATTCCCCTTTAGGTGGTCTCATATATTTCATTTCATATCCAAATTTTTGATATACTATTGTATGTAGTTCCATTATTTCTGATTTTACTTTTTCATCATCTATTTCTGGCATACTTTTATGATTAACAGTATGATTTCCAATAATATGCCCTTCATCAATCATTTGTTTTACAAGTTCTGGTTGAGAATTAACATAGTGTGCTGTTATAAAAAAGGTTCCAGTTACTTGATTATTTTTTAATGTTTCTAAAATTTGTTTTGTATATCCGGCTTCATATCCTTGATCAAATGTTAAATAAATATACTTTTTATCATTATTTCCTAAAGATATTCCGTTATTTTCTTCTAAAAGTCTTTTATTTTCCTTTCCCACATCTGGTTGTTCATGATTATCATTTCTTTTGATACCCCACCCTATTTTTTTATTGCTAATATTATTGGTAGCAGAAGTATTAATAACTTCTTGTTTTTTCATTTGCACTATACTAAATGAGAATATGCCAATTATTAAAACAACTATGGCAAAATAATTTATAAATCTAAGCTTTTTTGTAACATTCATAGTTTTACCTCCACCTTTTTTTAATACTATTAATTTGATTACAGGGTTAATTTTGTAATTTTCTATTGACAAGATAATCTTTTTAGATTATATTGTTATTGTTTTTTGGAAAATAAAGGTAAATAAATATTTTATGTAAATCATTCTTTTATTTTCCCTTACTACATTTATATTAAAGGAGCATTAAATATATGTTAAATTTTGTTATTTGTGATGACAACTTAAACATATTAGACAGATTGGAAAAAATGCTAGAAAATATATTTGATAGAAATGATTTTGAAGCATGTATTAGATTAAAATCTGATAGCAGCGAAGAAATTATAAAGCATATTTCCTCCAATAAGGTAGATGTCATCATGCTAGACATTAATTTGAAATCAAATCAAAATGGTTTAGATCTAGCTAAAGAAATAAGAAAAATAAATAGAGATGCATATATCATTTTTACGACAGGTCATCTCGAATACGCTATGGTAGCATATAAATTTAAAACATTTGATTATATTGCTAAACCAATTAATTATGATAGATTAGAAGAAACTATTATAAGATTATTTGAAGATATAAACCAAAATTCAAATAGATATATCAAAATTGATAACAAGAACACTTTAATAAACGAAGCAGAAGTATTATATATAAAAAGAGATTCTATGAAATTGCTATTTCATACTAGTAATACTGATTATAATACTTATAGTTCTTTTAATAAATTTAAAGATAAATTACCTAAAAATTATGTTAGATGTCATAAATCTTACATTGTAAATGTAAATCAAATTAAGGAAGTTGATCCTGTTTGCAACACTATAAGTTTTAAAAACGGAGATTCTTGCTTTATAGGGCCTAAATATAAATCTAATTTAATGGAGGTTTTGAATAATAATGGGGATTTTTAATAATATAGTTACTGCTTTAAGTACACCTAATGAACTGTTAATGAATTTTGTAACAGTACCAGCTACCATACTTGAAAATTATTTATTAATGACTTTATTTGCAAATTTTTTAAATATTTCTAAAGGTATAAAGCCAAAAATTATATATATAACTATCATGTCTTTATTTAGTTTAATATCAATATTTATAATAGAAAATCCTTTTAACGTTGTTTTTAATTACTTAATGATGATTTTAACATCCTATTTTATATTTAAAAATTCATTTTTAAAAACTTCGTTATCTGTGATTACTGCTGGAATAATATATAATATAGAAGGCGCTTTAATTTTAAATCCATTTATAACAATTTTAAATATTACTAGTGATCAACTATCTGATATTCCTATATATAGACTTTTATACATTATAATTGTTTACTCAATTCTTTCACTAATAATTTTCTTATTAAGATATAGAAAAGTTAAATTTAATTTAATTGATACAGTTGATAAAAGAACAAAATTAATTATGTTCTCTAATGTAATCTTAGGAATGTTTACAATTATGATTCAATCTGTAATAGCTGTATATTTTATTGATAAACTTCCAATAGCAATTACATTTTCTAGCTTTGTTTCTCTGTTAGCATACTTTTTATTAAGTATCTATAGTTTAACAAGATCATTTAAATTATCACTTACAACTCAAAAATTAGAAAGTGCAAATGAATATAATAACACATTACGTATTTTACATGATAATGTTCGTGCATTTAAACATGATTTTGATAATATTGTTACAACAATTGGTGGATATATAAAAACTGAAGATATTGAAGGTCTAAGCAAATACTACTCACAATTAGAAGATGACTGTCAAAAAGTTAATGATTTATATATTTTGAATCCAGAAATTATTAATAACAATGGTATTTATAACTTATTAACAAAAAAATATCATGAAGCAGAATCAAATAACATTAAAGTTAATCTAACATTTTTATTAGATTTGAATACTTTAAACATGAAAATTTATGAGTTTGCTAGAATATTAGGAATTCTTCTTGATAATGCTATAGAAGCTAGCTCAGAATGTGACGAAAAAATTATTAATATCATTTTTAAAAACGATTATAGAAACTTCAGACAATTAGTTATTATAGAAAACACTTATAATAATGTAGATGTTGATACTGAAAAAATATTTGAAAAAGGTGTTTCTGGAAAAGAAAACCACACTGGACTTGGATTATGGGAAACTCGTAAAATAGTAAAGAAAAATAATAATATAAATTTATTTACTTCAAAAAATGAAAAATATTTTGTACAACAATTAGAAATTTATAATAAATCATAAAAAGCAACTTTATAAGTTGCTTTTTATTTGGATTGTATTTATAACTTTTAAGTTATTTATGTACTGGAATAAATAATAAAATATTTATTGCCAATAATAATGACATTAGTCCTTAATCATAGAAGCTGGCATTTTTGGTTGATGGAATACAAGTCCTACGAAACAAGCTGTATTTGTTGCTTTTGCATATTTTTCTGCTAAGTTTTTTAAGAATTTTAACATATAAATCCCTCCTTGCTAAAATCTATAACCCAAAATATTGCCGGCAAATATTTTGCATTAAACATTTTTTACAGAAGTATTTCCATATACTTCATATCCATATTTACTGTTATTTAATCTATACGCCAATTTGGTAATCATTAACGTTTGAATAAAATTTGACAATAACAATATATTTGATATTGTCTCATTTGGTATAATAAAAGCAATAATTAATCCTATAGTATATGTGATATAAGAATTTATCCTTTTTCTTTTTCTTTCTTGTTTATTTAATATTGGAACATTTTCTGTATCTGCTGG
The DNA here is from genome assembly GCA_934183045.1 of uncultured Clostridia bacterium. Lineage (GTDB taxonomy): Bacteria > Bacillota > Clostridia > TANB77 > CAG-508 > CAG-269. Next base: position 3,888 of record CAKPRW010000034.1, on the reverse strand, counting down.
TGCATAAAGTTTTATCATAATCATTCCAAATATCCACATTACAGAAATTATAATACCTTTTACTATAAATGGTATTGTAAAATATTGAGAAGCAAATGGTATTATACAATAATATCCAGTTGTAAATATTATGCATCCTATATGTGTTTTTAAATGTACTCCACCAGATGATATTTTGTATGGTGCTATTGCAAAAAAAGTAAATAGTGCTAACCAAAAAATTTTTAATACATAAGCTACACCTAGCATAATAAATATTTTTGGCACCTCACCAACAACATTTTGTAGTCCATAATTTATTTCTTCTGCTTTTTCATCATCTATTTCTGGCATTTCTTCTCGTATTTTTCTAGTTAAAAAAGTACAGATTTTATCAATCATTTTTCCACCTCACTTTTATTAACAAGTTGATTATAGCATCTATTTATTACTTTTATATTTTTGTTTTATCAAAATATACTTTTATTTTATAAAACATACTATTTTATTTTTTCATATATATTTTTTTTGCACAAAAAAAAGCCAAAATAAATTATTTTTTATTTTGACTTTCTTATGGTAGCGAAGATGTGATTCGAACACATGACCCTTCGGGTATGAACCGAATGCTCTAGCCAACTGAGCTACTTCGCCATAACAAATGACGTTATCTATTATAATAGTAGTTTTAACATTTGTCAAGAAAAAAATACAAGATTTTTTCAATTCTTGTATTTTTTTCTAATTAATCTACAATTTCTCTTTGTGAATCATCTTTTTCTTTATTTTTTGGTTGATTAACAATTTGAGGATTTCTTTGTTTTGATTGATCTATATTTAATTTAGCATCTTCTTTTAAGTTTTTTCTTTGTAATGTACCAACTTTATAACTTTCTCTAAACAACATATTACCTAATTTATCTGTATCTTTTAATGCTTTTAATAATGCTTTTTTATCTGCTTCAGATATTGATTGATCTGATAATATTTCTTCCTCTCCAGATTTTTCTGGTGTCTCTGGTCCCCAAAAATCTTTCCACATACCTAAAAAATCTATTCTTTTAGTTTTTATTCTTGTATCTTTATTTCTCATTTATATCCTTAAAGTTTAACTTTAAGTTTTCACCTCTCTTATTTTTAAATATGTTTCTATTTTAACATAAATTAGTTGAAAAATCAAGTTTTTTAGGATAATAACTAAAGTTTAACTAATTAATCAATATATTATTTTACATATTCGTTTAAAGATTTTGTTCTATAATTTAATTCTCCCATTTCTTCTGTTGGAACATATCCAGGTTTTGAATTAATAACATCTGGTATTCTATTTACAATACTAGCACAAGTTAATTCGACTGTTGATGGTCTATTAATTACTAATGTTGTATTTGGTTCTCCAATAACTGTCCATTCATTTTTATCAAAGTCATCTTTTGAGTATACTTTTCCAATACACTCACTTTCTATTGTAATTCCTTCTTCTGTTTCAGTTGTAACTACTGCACTCATTCCTGTTGCATCTCCTGCCTTTACTGTCATTTGTAAAGTAGAAGAATCTATATCTTCATTATGTGTTTGTGGTACTGTTTTTTGTGTTTGAGATTTTACTGTTAGTCCTAATTTTTCACATAGCCATCCATTTACATTCCACATATAAGATGGTAAATATTCGCCTTTATCTATCATTGCTTTTCTTTCTTCATCTGTAATTCTATCTACTGAAGCCACTTGTTTGTCAAATTCATCTAATGTTAAACCTGCTCCATGTGCTTGCGCTAATGCGATTCCATAATCTTCTACATTATAACTTGAACTACCTTTAATTTTTGTTATTTTATGTGTTGATCCTGCTATACTTGATATTAATTGTCCCCAATAAATATCTTGATATCCACTTCCTGTTATTGTACACCCATTTTGTTTTGCCATTTCATCTATTTTCTTTGTAGCAACTGGATTAGAATTCATAGGATAAAATGCTTCTTCACATGTTGTAATTGCATTTATTCCTAATTTTGCACATAACATCAATGATTCTTCTACATCTTTAAATAAACTCATTGTAGTTACAATTACTATATCTGGTTTTGTTTCTTTTAACATATTTTCTGCATCTGCAACAGAAACTACCTTTACTCCTTTATTTTCTGTTCCCATTACTTCTCCAATATCTTTGCCTATTACATTTGGATTAGTATCTACTGCACCTACAACTTCTCCACCTTTTTCATATACATATCTCATTGTGTATACACTCATTTTTCCAGTTCCATATTGAACTACTTTAACTTTTCTATCCATACCAAAATCTCCTTTCAATTTATATAAATTATATACTAATAATTTCTTTTTATTCAATATAATATATATTTATTTAAATAACAAGTATTAAAATAAATTTTTTTATAGGTACTTGCTACTTTTTTAATTTTAGTATAATATAATAAAGTAAATTGAAAGAAATGCAAAAAAAATTAAGAAAGGAGTTTATAATTTAATAAAGCGCCTGGACATTGAAACAATGTTGACGAGGTCTAGAGTTATCGAAATATTCGGCGGATGCTCTAGTGGCTTTGCTTAAGGTCATAGTATTAATTAAAAACTAATAGCAATATTAAAACAAAGGTTAATACAATTAAGCTTTATTTGCATGCTTTCAGTTCCATATTTTATATTTTAAGGAGGATTTAACTATGTGTGGAATTGTAGGTTACATAGGAACAAAAAAAGCAAGTCCTATATTAATAAATGGACTTATTAGATTGGAATACAGAGGATATGATTCAGCTGGTATTTCAACAATTGAACAAAATAGTCTTTCTATTATGAAAGATCAAGGAAGAGTAAAAAATTTATATAAATTAGAAGGAATTGACGATTTAGAAGGAACAATTGGGATCGCTCACACTAGATGGGCAACTCATGGAAAACCTTCAAAAGAAAACTCTCATCCTCATATGGATAATTCAAAAACTTTTTCTATTGTTCATAATGGTATAATAGAAAATTTTAATGAATTAAGAGAATTTTTAGGTAAAGAAGGTTATACTTTCTATTCTCAAACAGATACAGAAGTAATTCCTAATTTAATACATTATTATTACAATAAAGATAACAATCATGATGAATTACGTTTTTTAAGAGCTGTAAAAAATGCATGTTCTGAATTAAAAGGTAGTTTTGCTCTTGAAATTATATGCAAAGACTATCCAGACAATATGATTGTTGTTAGAAAAGATAGTCCATTAGTTATTGGTAAAGGATCTGATGAAAATTATATTTCTTCAGATATTCCAGCAATCTTATCATTTACTAAAAATTTCTATTTATTAAATGATCTAGAATATTGTGTATTATCAAGAAATGACGCTAAATTTTATGATGAAAATTTAGTTCCAATTGAAAAAGAAATGAAAGTTATAGAATGGAACTCTTCAAGCGCTGAAAAAGACGGTTTTGAAGACTATATGTTAAAAGAAATATATGAGCAACCAACTGCTATTAGAGAAACAATTGGTTCAAAATTAAATACAGATACAAAATGTGATTTTGAAGAATTGAATTTCACAAAAGACTATTTAAAAAATATTAATAGAATTTACATCGTTGCTTGTGGTACTGCAATGCATGCTGGTTTAGTAGGTAAAGATATTATAGAAAAACTTTGTAGAATCCAAACAGAAGTTGATATAGCATCAGAATTTAGATATAGAGATCCTTTAATTGATGAAAAAACTTTATGTATTTTTATTTCTCAATCAGGAGAAACTGCCGATACTATTGCAGCATTAAAACTTTCTAAACAAAAAGGTGCAAAAACTATTGCTGTTAGTAATGTAATTGGAAGTTCTATTACAAGAGAAGCTGATTATTCTATTTATACACATGCTGGTCCAGAAATTGCAGTAG
>CAKPRW010000033.1 GCA_934183045.1 uncultured Clostridia bacterium | reverse complement strand
GCCTGAAACATAATTGTTTTTTGTGTAGACCATTTTATATCATTTTCTAATTCAGACAATTGATATACCAAATCAATAAGTCTTTCTTTAGATACTTTTTCTGATATTTTTTTGATTTCTTCAACTTCTTCTTTATTATATAATTCTAATTTTCCAGATGCTTTAAACACTAATATGTCTTTAACATATTTAATAACTTCCCATAATAAATTAGTGATATCTTTTCCTTCATTTAACACAACATCTATATTATTTAATGCTTCATCTACATTATAGTCTATGATAGAATTTGTTATACTATGAACAAAAGTTATTTTAGGAATTCCAACTAAATCTTTTATTTTGTCTTCATCAATTTTGTTCTCTCCATCTTGAACACATCTTTCTAAAATTGATAAAGCATCTCTCATTGCACCTTCTGACAAAACAGCTATTATATTTAATGCTTCTTCTGTAATCTCTAAATCGCTTTCCTTGCATACAATTTTTAATCTCTTTTTTATATTTTCATTTGAAATTCTTTTAAAATCAAATCTTTGACATCTTGATAATATTGTGGCTGGCAATTTTTGAGGTTCTGTAGTTGCCAATATAAATTTCACATGTTCTGGAGGTTCCTCTAATGTTTTAAGTAAGGCATTAAAAGCACCAGTTGATAACATATGAACCTCATCTATAATATATACTCTATATTTTGCTTTTGTTGGTAAAAAATTAACTTCTTCTCTTATACTTCTAATATCTTCTACACTATTATTAGAAGCAGCATCCATTTCTACGATATCCGTAAGTGATCCATTAATAGCTCCTTTACAAATATCACATTCATTGCATGGTTCTCCATCTTTAGGGTTTAAACAGTTTATACTTCTTGCTAAAACCTTAGCGGCTGATGTTTTTCCTGTTCCTCTACTACCATTAAACAAATATGCATGTCCTACTCTGTTTGCTATTATTTGGTTCCTTAAAGTTCTAGTTATGTGTTCTTGCCCAACTATTTCACCAAATGTTAATGGTCTAAATTTTCTATAAAGAGCTGTGTACCCCATATTTCTCACATCCTTTATACTTAAAAAATGGCTGTACTTAATCTCTCTATGGAAAGTCTCCACATAAAGATGTCTACTTATTGCTGCTTCCTTCCGGACCTGACAAGATTCATAGGTCTTTATTGGATACTCTCCATACAAAGATTAAATACATACCATTCGTATTATATACTGAATTATCATTTTAATCAAGTAAAATATTTAGTTAATTTTTTATTCTTTTAAAAATTATATTATTCAAATCAGTTTTCTCAATTGAACTAGTCCCTTCTTCAACAATATTTTTCACAGGGACATCTAATGAAATATTTGCTTGATATTCTTTTCCTGACTCAACTTTTATTATAATATCAAAATTTATTTGTGCTTGCAAATCTTCTTGAGTAATATTTGCACTTTTTAGTAAATTGCTATGATTAACTTCATCATCATTTGAAACATATTCACCTATTTTATCATTTGCATATCTAAAGGCAATAATTCCACCCTGATTTGATATCTGCATTTTTTGTATGTTAGACTCCATCGCTCCTACATATTCAATTGAATCAACTTTATTTTCTTCTTTATTAACAAACATTGAATTTTCTGAAGATTGTTCTGGTTTATATATAACTTTATTACCTTTATCTATATCTTTAGTAATTTTAATATTTGTAATATCTATAGTTTTTATAACTTCATTTTTTTGATATTGACTATTTTTTTCTACATATATAAATATATCATTATTTTGATTAATATCGAATGCCCACTTATTTTCTCCACTATCTTTATCTATTCCTTCTGTAGAACTTATTATACTAATTTTTGATACATTAAATGGCATGTTAGTTTCACCTTCTACATTATATCGTAGAATAACTATACCTAATACGAACAATAGGGATACCACTATTATAAGTATCATACATATATGAAAATATTTTTTAGCTATAATTTGTTTTAAAATATCCTTCATAATATCCTCCAAATCATATTATATTTGTGTTTTATTTTGTTTTTTCGATTTTCTCAACATTTTAAAAAAGTCTTTTAAAATAGTTTCACATTCTTCTTGCATGATGTTTTCTTCTATCTCTACATTATGATTAAATTTATAATCATTAAATAAATTTAATACAGAACCAGCCGCCCCTGTTTTTGGATCTGAAGTTCCTATATACAATTTCTTAATTCTTGAATTTATTATAGCACCTGCACACATAGAACAAGGTTCTAATGTAACATACATCTCACAATCTAATAGTCTCCAGCTTTTCATTTTCTTACTAGCTTTTTGAATTGCCAAAATTTCTGCATGCTTTGTTGTGTCAAATTTTGTCTCTTTTAAATTATGTGCTTTAGCAATTATTTTCCCATCTTTCACAATAACAGCACCAACTGGAATTTCTAATTTATCATACGCCTTTTGCGCTTCTTTCAGTGCTTCTTTCATGAATTTTTCTTCCATATATATCCCTTTCTAATTTAGTACTATAATATTTTATAAGTATACACTTTTTCATAGTTTTTTGCAAATATTTTTAATTGTATTAATTTTTGTTGTGTAATATACTTTAGCAAATGTCATTGGAAATAATCTAATTATAACTTTTTCCTTAAAATTCAATTCTTTCTTCACGTTCTTTAATACTTTATCGCTCATTTTTTTCTCCTTTGTTTTATATTTCAACATTATTTTACAATATTCGACACAATAAATGTCAGTGTACACTAATAAAATTTTAAAAGAACTAACTAGAATTAGTTAGTCCTTTTTTATTTTTTGATCCTTCAAAATCATTGCAAGTATTTATATATGTATTAAAACTCACAAAAATAATGTCTAAATATTTTGTTATTTCATGATTATCATATAGTTCCTTTATATCTAATATTTCTTTAAAAGTCTTTTCTTCTTTAAAATATAATTGATATATATCATAGAAACTATTTTTATATCTTTCTCCATATTGTTCATCTAAATTTTTCAAAATTTTTTCAAATCTTTCTAACTCTACAGAATTTTTATTTTCTTTTATATATTTTTTCATTTCTATATATTTAGAGCTATCTTTTCTTTTATACATAAACATATTTTTTATGTCACCATCTTTTGTTAAAATAATAGCACCGAAAGCAGTAAGAATCATTGCTATTGGCATATTAATTTTTGTTACTAAAAAGAATGACTCAAACACAACTGCACTCCATATCATGCATAAAAATGGTGATTGATAGTGCATTGGTTTATTACATTGTGATCTAATTATAGTAAATAACACACATAAAAAAGTAATTTTTTCAACTGAAACTTTTGATATAGCTCCTAATAGAAATATTATTAAAAATTCTGCCAAATTAAATATAATACTTGGTATATTTTTTCTTACATTATTCATTAGTTTTATTCTCCTTCTTCTGTATCACAAAAAAACCATAAAGAATGTATTGGCATATATTTCACCTCCTTATAAATTTGAAATATATGTACAGACCAAGTCTGACAAAAATAAGAACACATTTAAAATAATTAAGCTAATATTTCTTAATGAAATACTTCTAATTTTATTTTCTTTATTTCTATTCCATGCTTTTTTATATAACTGATATATATTTTTAAGTTTTTTACTAAATATAAAAGGTACAAACAATAGTATTCTATCTAATATAAATGCTACATAATAGTTATTAACTAACTTATAACAAACTAATCCAATTATAAATACATATACATGTGAAATAGTTATTAAAAACACATCTATATATTCAATTTTATCTTTATATAATAATTTTAAAATAACATATTGTGCGAATATATAAAGAATATAACTAAATATACTATATGATGTTAAAATTCCAGCACCTATATAACTTAAAATATTTAGTATAAAAAGACTTAGAAATTTGTTTTTTATTTCTTTACAGGTTGTTAGAAATACACAAAAAAATATAACTTCTGGTACCATTCCTAAAAATAAATTTACAACTAATTGTTTCATATTTTTCTCCCCTTCAACTCTCTACTTAATCATATGCAAGTTTTCCAAATTTAGACCTCATTTAGTATATTGAAATCAATTTTATATGTTGTCCAAATATAACAAATACTCTTGACTTAACCTACTAGGTTGTGTATAATGTGAATAAGCGTACAATTTGTATGCTCATAGAGAGAAAAGATAGTCGGTCGCCAAATCGGTTCTATCTTTTCTCATTTTTATACTACATATTATATACAAACACTATTATAAAAGTAAAGAGAAAAACCAAAAAAAATGTCGTTTTTTTGGTTTTTATGTACTTTAAGTATTAGTTATGTAATTTTTTCTTATTAAGACTGTCATGTATTTTTTACTCATTTTTATATTTATGTTTCTAATAAACATTAGAAATATATGGTGTGCCTAGAGGGACTCGAACCCCCATCGGTCGCTTAGGAGGCGACTGCTCTATCCTGCTGAGCTATAAGCACATATATAAATATTATAATGTATTTTTATTTAAAAAGCAAGTCAAGAACCTTCTCTTTCTAGCACTTGATCTTTTAATTTTTTATTATTCTATTTGTAATCAAACAACTAATCTTGTCTTTTAAATATTTTCTGCTATAATATTAAAGGTGATAAAAATGCAAAGAATATTAAGTTATATGCGAAAAGCAATTGAAAAGTATAATATGATAGAGGAAAATGATAAAATTGCAATTTGCTTGTCTGGTGGAAAAGACTCAATTACTATGTTACATGCGTTTAAGTCTTTACAAAGATTTTACCCTAAAAAATTCGAAATAATTGCTATATCTATAGATCCAGGTTTTGATTTTTTTGATACAAGCTTTTTGAAAGAAATGTGTGATAATCTAGAAATACCATTATTTATAGAAAAGACCCATGCAAAAGAAATCGTATTTGATATTAGAAAAGAAAAAAATCCATGTTCTTTGTGTGCTAACTTACGTAGAGGTGCTATAAATTCTGTAGCTATACGAGAAGGTTGCAATAAAATTGCTCTAGGTCATAATCAAGATGATGTCTTAGAAACCTTTTTGTTAAATTTGCTTTACACAGGAAATATAGGTACTTTCTCTCCTGTAAGTTATATGGATCGATCAAAAATAACTTTAATTAGACCTTTAATATATACTCCTGAAAAAGATACAAAGAGATTTGTTAGAAAAAATAATTTAGAAGTTATGCCAAAAGTTTGTCCTATGGACGGTACTTCAAAAAGAGAAGATATGAAACAACTAATATTTACTCTTACTAAAAGTATTCCCATGGTACGCGCAAATCTATTTGGAGCAATTCAAAGAAATATAGATGGATGGAAATAACAGATAGTATAAAAAAACAGTCTTAAAATCAGACTGTTTTTTATTTTTTATCAACCTTTATACTAATTTTATCAATATAATAATTTCTATATATCTATAAATTATCCTTCTACTAATTCTGTCATTGCAACTTTCAAATCTTCTAGTTTCTTGGTTGCATCTTCTTTACTTGTTCCTTTTACTCCCATATATAATTTTATTTTTGGTTCTGTTCCTGATGGTCTTACACAACACCAACTATTATTTTCTAATTCATAATATAATACATTTGAATGTGGTAATCCAGTCTTAGTTATTTCTCCTGTTTGCATATCTTTTACGATATCTTTCTCAACGTCTTTGAATGTTAAGACTTTATATTCTCCTATTTTTTCTACTGGTGTATTTCTCATATTTGTCATCATGTCTTTTATTTTTTGTGCACCCTCTGCACCTTCCATAACAATTGATACTTGTGTTTCTTTATAATATCCATATTTTTCATATATATCATTCATTGCATCCCATAATGTTTTTCCTTGTGCTTTATAATAACATGCCGCTTCACAAAGAGCCATAACTGCAGCTATTCCATCTTTATCTCTAGCATAATCTCCAATTAAGCAACCATAACTTTCTTCAAATCCAAATACATATGTTTTATCATGATTTTCTTCTGCTTTTTTCATAACAGCACCAATATTTTTAAATCCCGTTAAAACCTCTATGCATTCTAAATTATAATTTTTAGCAATTGCTTTTGCTAATTCTGAAGATACTATTGTTGTAATAAACATACCATCACTTGGTAATATTCCCTTTTCTGCCATTTGTGAAATTCTATACTCTGCAATTAACAATGCTGACATATTTCCTGTATATTCCATATATTCTCCAGTTTTTGAATCTTTTGCAAAAATACCTAATCTATCTGCATCTGGATCTGTTGCTAGAACAACATCAGCATCTACTTTTTTGGCTAGTTCTAATGCTAATTTAAATGCTTTTTTGTCTTCTGGATTTGGATAACTTACAGTAGGGAAATTTCCATCAGGATCTTTTTGTTCTGGAACAACATATACATTTTTTAAACCAATTTCATTTAAAAGTCTTTCGGCAACAGTATTTCCTGTACCATGTAATGGTGTATAAACAACTTTTAAATCTTTCCCTTGTTCTATTACTGTATCTGGATTTAATACTTTGCTTTTTAAAACACTTAAATATTTATCATCCATTTCTTTTCCAATTATATTAAATAATCCTTTTGCTTCAGCCTCTTCTCTTGTAGTTTCTTTTATTTCATTATAACTTTCAACAGCTCTTACTTTTGCAATAATGTCTTTATCTCTTGGAGCTACTATTTGTGATCCATCATCCCAATATACCTTATATCCATTATATTTAGGAGGATTATGACTAGCTGTTATCATTACTCCAGCAGTACATCCTAATTCTCTTATAGTAAATGATAACTCTGGTACAGGTCTTAAGTTTTCGAATAAATATGTTTTTATTCCATTAGCATTTAATATTAGTGCTGTCTGTAAACTAAATTCTTTTGACATTCTCCTTGAATCATAGCTAATTGCTACTCCCTTGTCTTCTGTACCTTGTTCTATTATGTAATTTGCTAACCCTTGTGTTGCTTTTCCTACTGTGTATTTATTCATTCTATTTGTCCCAGCACCTATTACACCACGTAGTCCTGCTGTTCCAAATTCTAATTCCTGATAAAATCTATCTTCAATCTCTTTTTCATCATCTTTTATTGCTAATAATTCTTTCTTTGTTTCTTCATCGAATTCTGGACTTTCACACCATTTCTTATATTCTTCTAAATAATTCATACAATCATCCTTTCTATATAATATAGTTAGAATTATACATTATTATAATTATCTTGTCTATAAATTAGAGTAATTTTCAAAATAAAAAGTTGAAGTAAATCACTTCAACTTTTTGAGTTAATTATTAATCTAAATTATAATATTTTATATATAGTTCTCTAGCTGTTTTTGGACAGTCTACTCCTGCGCTATCTGCATTTTTAACTGGTGCAAATTCTTCTTCTCTCTTTACTCTTAAGACAGCCATTTCATCAACTTCTCCAAAAGCATCAAACAAGAATGCCTCAAATTTATATGCATTAGGTGAATCAGGTTCTATAATGTTGCCATTTTTATCTAAATATTTAGCTTTTTTATAAGCAACATGATATGGTAAAGGTTTTGCCCCCATTCTTTCAACCGCTTCTACACTAAACAAATTACATAAAATATGTGATTCACCGTATAATAATTCTCCACTTTCATCTATTGCTTCTGCCATTTCATCTGTTATTTCTGAATATTCAATTACGTTAGGTTTTCCATTTCTTTTACAAAATACTCCTACTTTTTCATGTGGATTTGCTTTTACAATTGATTTACAAGCAACTGTTACTTTTTTATCAATTGCTACACCCATAAGTACTGGATCTACCATTTTAACTAAGCAATTGTCTACTCCACCTATAAATACCCATTCTATTCCCATGTGTCTCATTTGTTCTGTCATTTTATTTTTTACTAATGATTCGTATATACCACCATGTCCATCAGCAGCAAGTTTTATTAATCCCTCTTCATTTACCAATATTTTTCCCTCTGTATCTATCATTGGTAATTCACCTTGAATAAAGAAAAATAAATTTTTATCTTTTTGATATCCAAAGTATTTATTTTTTTCGAAGAATTCTATTGTAGCTTGATTATTTTCTCTACTTGTCATGATAAACCAAGGAATTATTACTCCGTATTTTTTTCCTTCTTCTTTTAATCCATCACTCAATAATTCAAATAATGATTTATGAGAATCTAATCCTATATCATATGTTCCTTTTGGGCCATTATGTCCTAATCTTGTTCCTTGTCCTCCTGCCATAGTAACTGCCGCAAGTTTTCCTTCTTTTATAGCTTTTTTACCTATATTTTCATAATATTTATATTTGTCGTTTAATTTATATTTATCTAAGTATTCCATAGGTTCTATTTTATCTTCATTATTTTTTTCATCGTTTTTCATATTTTTGTATAAACTATCAATTAAACTAAAATCTATATTTTTTATTTGCTCTATTAATTCTTTTTTATGGTGATCATCAAGTTTATCATAATGATTTAATAAGTGCTCTTGACCATATTTTTTTAATATAGCTTTAATATCCTCTAATTCACGATCCATAATATTAATCCTTCCTTTATAAATTAATAAATACAGATAATAAAATTATCTGTATTTATATTTATACACTATTTTTTTTTAATTATCAATACTTTTAAAATTTTTTATACTCTTTTTTCTCCTGTAGTATTTATAAGGCTGTTATAACGTATCAGTATTGAATCCATATGATCATTTATTTCTTCTATATTATAACAATCAATTATTTTTATATTATTATTTCCAATTTCTTCGATTTTATTATTCATTTTATTTATATAGTCTTCTTTTCCTTTTATAAAAATTTCTATTCTTCTATTTTCTTCCTTTTTTATATCCTCTAATTTATTTTCATTATTTTTATTCCAGTTTATTTGTAATATTTTTTCTTTTTTCTCACTACTTAAGTTTGTTTTTTCTAATAGCATGTTTATAGTATTTCCCAAATCTTCTTCTGTTAGTATTAAAATTTTTTCATTTTCTTCTAATTTTTTACTTATGTATGGTAAACTCATCATTTCAAAATGATAATCACTTACACAAAACATACAACTTTTTTCTTTTGTCTTTAGATTTTTACTCATTAAAAAATCCACCCTTTCACATCTAAAATTACGGAAATCTGCATTTCCTTATTTTTGATTACTGGTAAATTTTACCATTTCTTTACAAATATGTCAATAATATTTCAAAAAAACTTCTCGACATTATTTTCAAACTGTATAATTTATTTAAATTTGTTAATACTTATACTAAATGAAAAATTTAGAAAAAAAGTTTTTTGGAGGTAACTTATGAAAAAAATATTAAATTTATTTAATAATCCCAAGGTAAAAATGGTAATAATTTTAAGTTTCTTACTTTTTATATATACAAGTATTTGTGCTATATCCTATGCTCAAAATGTATCTACTGATATAGCTAATAGTGTTTTCAGATTACATGTTATTGCAAATAGTGATAGTAAAGAAGATCAGAACTTAAAATATAAGGTTCGTGATAATCTTTTAAATCATATGAATAATATCTGTAAAAACTGTACATCAAAAGAAGAAGCAATTTCATTAGTAGAACAAAATAAAAATACTTTTAAACAAATAGCTTTAGATACAATTAAATCTGAAGGATATTCTTATGATGTAAATATTAATATAGGAAATTTTGAGTTCCCAACAAAAAACTACGGCGATATATCACTTCCAGCTGGATTTTATGATGCACTACGCGTAGAAATTGGAGAAGCGAAAGGTCAAAATTGGTGGTGTGTAATGTTTCCTCCCCTATGTTTTGTTGATATTTCATCAGGTGTAGTTCCAGATGAATCAAAAGAACAAATGAAAGAAAGTCTTACTGAAGAAGAATTCGCTCTTGTTTCTAGCAATTCAACAGATAACATTCAATTTAAGTTTAAATTATTAGAGTTTTTAGGAAGTAATGGTATCATAACTGCAAAAAAATAGTTGCAATAGTTGATAACTTATGTTATATTTTATAAGTAATAGAGTGTTATTTATACACTCTATTTTAGATTGTAAAATTTATATAATATAAACGGGGGTAATTTTATTGGAAAAATTAGTAGTAACAGGACCCACTTCCCTAAAAGGTGATGTACTTATAGGCGGAGCAAAAAACGCAGCAGTAGCTATTTTACCAGCTACACTTTTAATTGATGGCGTATGTACAATTGAAAATTTACCAAATATAAGTGATATTAAAATATCATGTGAAATATTAGAAAAATTAGGTGCAAAAATAGTTTGGAAAGATAAAAACACAATTACAATTGATACAAGAACTATTAAAACAACAAAAGCACCTTTGGATTTAACAAGCAAATTCAGAGCATCTTATTATATAATTGGTGCAATGCTAGGCAGAATGGGAGAAATCGAAGTAGGTATGCCTGGTGGTTGTAAACTTGGTGCTCGTCCTATTGATCAACATATAAAAGGTTTTGAATTGCTAGGTGCTGATGTGACTGTAGAAAAAGGAACTATTTATGCCAAAGCCAAAGAATTAACAGGATGTCCAATTTATATGGATATTGTTTCTGTTGGTGCAACAATTAACGTTATGCTATCAGCTGTTTTGGCTAAAGGAACAACTATCATTGATAATGCAGCCAAAGAACCTCATATTGTTGATGTTGCGAACTTTTTAAATACAATGGGAGCAGATATTAGAGGTGCTGGTACTGACGTTATAAAAATAAATGGTGTAGAAAAATTACATGGTGATGCTACTTACTCAGTAGTACCTGATCAAATAGAAGCCGGAACTTTTATGCTTGCAGCAGTTGCAACTCAAGGAGATGTAACTTTAAAAAATTGTATTACAAAGCACTTAGAATCTATTACTGCCAAAATAATTGAAATTGGTGGAAATGTAGAAGACAATGGTGATAGTATTAGAGTCTGGTGTGACAAAAGACCTAGAAAAGCCAATATAAAAACATTACCATATCCAGGATTTCCAACAGATTTACAACCTCAAATGGGAGTAGTCTTATCTTTAGCTGAAGGCACAAGTATTATTAATGAAAGTATTTGGGATTCAAGATTCCAATATACGGAAGAATTAAATAAAATGGGAGCTAAAATAACAGCTCAAGGAAAAACTGCATTTTTCGAAGGTGTAGATAAATTATATGGTGCACCTGTATATTCTTCTGACTTAAGAGCTGGAGCAGCTTTAGTTATTGCTGGTACAGTAGCTGAAGGAACTACTGAAATATATAATCTAGAACATATTGACAGAGGTTATGAAAATATAGAAGAAAAATTCAGAAAAATAGGTGCTAATATAAAAAGAGTATCAGAATAGAAATACAAAAGGAAGAAAATAAAATGTTAAATTTTTGTAGTTTATATAGCGGTAGTAGTGGAAATAGTCTGTTTGTTGAAACTGAAAATACAAAAATATTAATAGATGCTGGTGTTAGTTCTAAAAAAATAGAAACTGCATTAGACGATATTAATATTGATCCTCATACATTAGATGGTATCCTAGTTACTCATGAACATTCTGATCATGTTCAAGGATTAGGAACATTTTCTAAGAAATTTGATTTACCTATATTTGTTAATCAAGAGACTCTTGATGCTATGCCTAAACAAAGAGATAAAATAGATGCTAAAAATATAAAAAAATTTAAAGTAACAGATCATTTTGAAATAGGAGATTTAAAAGTCTCTCCTTTTTCTATACCTCATGATGCCGCAAATCCCTGCGGTTTTAATATCTACAATAATAATAAAAAATTAAGTATTGCAACAGATATAGGTCATATGACAAATAGCATATTAAAATGTTTAGAAGAAAGTTCTTTTATTTTATTAGAATCAAATTATGATCCTGAAGTATTAAAGTGTTCTTCTTATCCTTTTATGCTAAAATCAAGAATTGCTGGTCCAACTGGGCACTTACCTAATCAATTAGCAGGAAAAACAATTTCTCATTTATTAAAGTCTCGGATTAAAAACTGCTATGTTAGGGCATTTAAGTAAAGAAAGTAATTTTCCTGAATTAGCTTATCAAACTGTTTTAGATGAATTAATTCAAAATAATTATGACGAAAATTCATTATCTTTAAGTGTTGCTTCAAGAGATGTACATAGTAAAATTATAAAAATATAGATTCCCAATTTAAATTTATTTAAGTTGGGATTTTAAAATAATAATGAAAGGAAATATTAAAACATGCTATCAATTGAAATCATTTGTGTTGGAAAAATAAAAGAAAAATATTTAACTGATGCTATTAATGAGTATTCTAAAAGATTATCAAAATATTGCAAATTAAATATTATAGAATTATCTGATGAAAAAATACCTGATAAATCAAATCAAACAATTTCTAATCAAATAAAAGAAAAAGAATGTACAAAAATATTAAATCATATAAAAAAAGATTCTTATATTATTGCATTAGACTTAAATGGTACCCAGTATTCTTCAGAAGATTTTTCTAAAAAACTGGATTCTATTTCCATGGAACACAGTCATATAACTTTTATTATTGGTGGCTCTCTAGGACTTACTAAAGATTTATTAAATAATTGTAATTTAAAAGTCTCTTTTTCTAAAATGACATTTCCTCATCAGCTATTTAGAGTCTTTCTTTTAGAACAAATTTTTAGAGCTTTTAAAATATCTAATGGAGAAACTTATCATAAATAATATATGTTTTTTATTTTAATTTATATATAATTGTAGAGAAAATAAAAGAATAATAAAGATTAAAGAATAAAATAGGGGCAATAAATACATTAATCTGTCTTTTATCAGGGGGGATTTATTTTCTCTACAAAATTAATAACGGATTTTTAATTTGAAATTAAATTTTTTAATTTTTTTGAAAGTATTTTGATTATAATTTTTCTAACGATTAAAAATATCGAAATAAATAATAAAATTTGTCTAATCATAATTTGTCCTTTTTTAAATTTTGTTCATTATACTTTAATTGTAAAAAAATGTCAAGAAAAACTTTAAGACAAAATTCGACAAACCACTACACTTGTAAGTATTCCTACTAAGTCTCCTATTAATGCAGCCGCTAATATTCCTCTTGTTTTCTTCACTTTCACGCAACTTGTATAAATAGCAATTGTATATAATGTTGTCTCTGTTGATCCCATAATTACAGATGCCATTATTCCTAGAGTACTATCTACTCCATAATTTTTCATTATATCTGTTGCAACCGCAATTGAACTGCTACCTGAAATAGGTCTTAACATTGCTAATGGCATTAATTCACTTGGAAAATGTATTACATTTAATAAAGGAGTTAAAAAATAGATAATTATATCTAATATTCCCGAACTTCTTAACGCTCCAATTGCAACAAATAACCCAATTAATGTCGGAAAAATACCTAATGTTATTTCAAAGCCTTCTTTGGCACCATCTAAAAAAGTATCAAATACTTTATTTTTTTCCTTTAGTCCATTAGCAACTATTAACAATATAATTAATGGCATTGCTATATTAGATATATAATTAATAATTTGCATTATAATTTCCCCTTTTTAGTCACTTTTATTAAGATTTTAGTCGCAATTATTCCGAGCAACTGCAGCACATATCGTAGCAATCCAAACTGGAAAAACAATTGAAGTTGGATTATTAGATCCCAAGGAATTTCTAATTGCAATTACTGTTGTTGGTATTATTTGAATAGAAGCTGTATTTATAACAATAAACATCATCATACTATCTGATAATGTATCTTTTTTATCATTTTCTTTTTGCATACTCTTCATAGCTTTTAACCCTAACGGAGTAGCAGCATTTCCCAATCCTAAAATATTGGCAATCATATTCATTGAAATTTCTTGTTTTAATTTTTTATTATTTTTTAAATCTGGAAATAATATTTTTATTAACGGATTCAACATTTTTGTTAGTTTGTTAATTATTGTTGTTTTGCTTGCAATTTGCATTACTCCATTCCATAAACAAATTGTTCCAAGCAAACTTAATGTTAATGTAATTGCATCTTCTGTGCTTTTAAAAATTGAAGTATTTAAACTGTCTAAATTACCAAAAAAAATTGCATAAGAAAATGATATTATTATAAAAATTGGCCAAACTATATTTAACAAATTTATCACCTAAATCATAGTATTCTAAATTATGCTTTTTATTCCAAATTTAATTGACATATTTTTTATTTATGATATATTATGATTGTAAGGATTGTAAAAAAATAACTTTTAAGGAGGAAAATATGAAGTCAACTGGTATTATTAGAAGAGTCGATGAACTTGGAAGAGTTGTCATACCTATAGAATTGAGAAATCAATTTAACATAGTGGAAAAAGATCCAATTGAAATATATGTTGATGGTTCTTCAATTGTTTTGAAAAAATTCGAACCAAACTGCATTTTTTGTGGAAATACAAAAAATTTGTATAATTTTAATGATAAACTTATTTGTGCAGACTGCTCAAATAAAATTGGGAATTTAAAGTCAGAAAAATAAACATAACATAAAAATTTGGA
Organism: uncultured Clostridia bacterium; assembly: GCA_934183045.1. Classification (GTDB taxonomy): domain Bacteria; phylum Bacillota; class Clostridia; order TANB77; family CAG-508; genus CAG-269. The sequence goes on along the minus strand of CAKPRW010000033.1, from coordinate 517 downwards.
TAATATTATCCAAATTTTTTATTTATATGAATTGTTTATATATTTCATTTTTACTAACATTTCTATCTTTAGATATTTTTTTTATAATTTCTTTTTTGGTAAATCCTTGCTTCTCATATAAATTATAATGTTCTTCTAATGTCAAATTTTCAAAGAAATTACTTTCTTGTTTTATGTCATTCTTTTCTATAATTAATACTATTTCGCCCTTTATATTTTCTGTTTGTTCGATTAGCTCTTCTACAGTCCCTCTTATAAATTCTTCATGTATTTTCGTTAATTCTCTCGCCAATACAATTTGTCTATCTTCTAAAATTCCAGACAAATCTTTCATTGTAGCATTTAACTTATGAGGTGCTTCATATAAAATTACAGTATTTTTCGCATTTCTAATTTCTTCTAATTTATTTTTTCTATTTTTTTTATTTAATGGTAAAAAACCTAAAAAAGTAAATTCCTTGGTATCTATTCCTGAACAAATTAATGCATTAATCATGGCACATGCTCCTGGTATAGG
>CAKPRW010000032.1 GCA_934183045.1 uncultured Clostridia bacterium | reverse complement strand
TTTGATCTAATTTTTTTCCTGTTAAAACAACTTGATCACAGTTTAATATAATTACATGATCACCAGCATCCATATTAGGAGTATAAGTTGGTTTGTGTTTTCCTCTTAATAATTTAGCAGCTTCTGTTGCAACTCTACCAAGTGGTTTGTTTGCTGCATCAATTATATACCATTTGCTTTCAACTTCGCCTTTTTTAGCGCTATATGTAGTATTATTCATGGTAATAATTACCCTCCTATTTTTTAATTTTATTTATATATATGATATCTAAATGTAAAACTACCGGGGAGAAGTTTTATATTTAAATCATATTTCAATATAATTGCTAAAATATTGTATTATAAAAAAGCACGATTGTCAATACTTTGGAAGATATTTTTAGAAAAACTTGACATTTTTTTGATATATGTTATACTAGTAACGTTACGAAAAAAGGATGTAAAATATTATTGTTTAAGGAGTAATATGAAATGAAAAGTAAAAAAAATATAAAAAGCATTTTAGTTATGGCAGCTTTAGGAATTGTCAGTTTGTTTTTTATTAATATGAGTTTGGCAGCTAATACAGCAAAAATAAATGTTGAGACAGCAAATCTTAGAGAAAAGGCAGATGAAAATAGTAAAATATTAGAACAATTTTCTATTAATGAAGAAGTAGAAATAATAGAAAAACAAGGTGAATGGTATAAAGTAAAAGCTAAAGGAATGACAGGATATTTAAGACAAGACTTATTAAAGATAGAAAATGATGGTCAACAAGCTGAAAATAAAACTCAAGATCAAGCAAGCCAAGAAAACTCAACTCAAGAAGATGTAAATCAAGAAAATAATACAACTAAAGAAGTTGTAAACGAAGAAATAATCGATACAAATGAAGAAACAGAAAACAGCAAACAAAAAATAGCAGAAGACACAAAATTAAAAATTGTACCAGTAATAAATGCAACTGATATTATAGAAGTAAAAAAAGATGAAGAAGTAACAATAATAGAAAAAGTAAATGACTGGGTATGTGTAGAAGTAAGAAATACAAAAGGATGGATAAGAAAAGAAAAATTACAAAGTGAAGATAAAACAGAAAAAACAGAAACAGCAGAACAAAACTCTACACAAACAACAGTAAAAACATTGTATACAAATTCAGAAACTGTTAATTTAAGAAAAGAAGCAAATACAAATTCAGAAATTTTAGTAGCATTAACAGTTAATACATCAGTAGAAGTAATTTCAGAACAAGATGGATGGAGCAAAGTAAAAGCATCTGGAAAAGAAGGTTATATTTCAAGTTCACTTTTATCAGCACAAAAGCAAGAAACATCAAGAAGTATGACAACAACAAGAAAAAATACAGAAAACCAAAAAACAACAACATCAAAAAGTACAACAAAATCAACAACAGCTACAACAGCAACTAATACAACAACAGCCACAACACCAGTAGCAACAACATCATCTGGAAAAGGTTCATCAGTAGTTGCAGCAGCTAATCAATATATAGGATCTAGATATGTATATGGAGGAACAACTCCAAGCGGATTTGACTGTTCAGGATTTACATCATATGTTTATAGAAAATTTGGAGTAAATTTAAATAGAACAGCAGCAGGCCAATACAGTAATGGTGTTGCTGTAAGCAGAAGCCAATTACAACCAGGAGATTTAGTTATGTTTGGAAAATCAGGAATTAATCATGTTGGTATATACGCAGGTGGAGGAAAAATTGTTCATGCTGCAAACTCATCAAGAGGAGTAACAACAGATTCAATTAATTCAGGATATTACAACAAAAACTATGTAGGAGCAAGAAGAATTTTACAATAAAATAAATAAGCAACTAAGAAAGGAACAAAATGAATAAAAGACTAATTTTAGTTGCAGTAATAGGATATATAATAGGTATATTAGTGGGGCTATACTTTAAAATTAGTATAGTCCCACTTTATTGTCTTATAGCTGTAATATATTTAATTAAGCAAAAAATATATATAAAACAAAAAAAGAAATTTAATTTCATTAGTATATATAGATATTTTCGTTATATCAAACTAATTTTTAATCAAAAAGTTATATTAATAATCGTTATTAGTTCAATAATTTCAAATTCAATATTTTTAATACAAAATCAAAAATATGAAACATTATATAATAATCTACAAGAAGTTGATGTAGTAGGCTATATTATAAGTAACAAGAAGGAAAGTAAATATAGAAACATATACTATATAAAAGTAGAGTCACTAAATAATTCAAAAAAATATAAAGACACAAGACTGATATTAAGGGTAAAAAAAACAGATAAAGAAACATTTAGTTATGGAGATAAAGTAGTAATAAAAGGCGAATTTATAAAACCAGAAGAGCAAAGAAACTATGGAGGATTTTCTTATAAAGAATATCTGAAAACGAAATCTATATATGGTTCTGTTAATTCTGAAAAAATAATAAAAATAACAAAAGTAAATAACTTATTTGTTTGGGCTAATAATATATTTTTAAAGCTTACAAATACGATAGATAGGATTTTGGAAAAAGAAGAGGCTTCATTACTAAAAGGAATATTATTAGGAGACATATCTAACATAGAAGAAGAGGTATATGAAAAGTTTCAAACAAGCAACATGGCACATATTTTAGCAGTGTCTGGAATGCATATTTCTTACATTATAATAGGTACAAATTTAATATTTAAAAAACTTATAGGAAAAAGAAAAGCAAAATATGTAATCATTTTAATATTAATTATTTATGCATTTGTTTCAGGTTTTTCAACATCTATAATTAGAGCTTCAATTATGGGAATACTTATTACTTTATCAGGTATAGTGCATAGAAAAAATGATATTTGGACATCAATGTCAATATCATTACTAATAATATTAATATATAATCCTTTTTTAATTACTAATATAGGATTACAACTTTCTTATTTTGGAGTTATAGGAATAATTTTATTAAATAAAAACATTCTTGGAATTTTAAATAAAATCAAGTCTAAAAGAATTAAAAAGGTGTATTTATATTATAAAGGATCTGAAGAATTAATTAATAAAATAAAAGAAATTATATCTGTTACATTATCAGTTCAAATTATGATTTTTCCAATAGTTTTATATCATTTTAATTTTGTAGGAATTTATTTTATTATAACAAGCTTAATAACAAGTATTATTGTAGGTCCAATTATATTTTTAGGAATAATATCAATAATTTTATTTACAATATTTGAACCAATTAGCAAAGGAATTGTATTTTTATTAAGAATAGCTCTTAATATTCTTATAAAGATATCTAATTTAAGTAATCTTGTATTTGCAAAAATTTATTTACCAACTCCTAAAATATGGATGATAGTTTCATATTATTTGATTATTTTTGTAGTTAGATTTATTTATTCTATTTATAATAAAAGAAATGCAAATGCAACAGAACGTAGATTTAGAAATGTAGTTGAATTATTAAAGTTTAAAAAAAGAAATTCTAAAATAAATTATAAAACAATAATATACATATTTATTATATTTATATTATTAAATAATTTTATTCCTAAAAATTTAAAAATATATTTTGTGGATGTGGGGCAAGGAGATTGTACTTTTATTGTAACTCCCTATAATAAAACAATTCTAATAGATGGTGGCGGTGAAAAAACAGATGGATTTAATGTTGGAAAAAAGACTTTGTTGCCATATATTTTAGATAGAAGATATACCAAAATAGATTATGTAATAATTAGCCATTTTGATCAAGATCATGTTCGGTTCGATTTTATATTTATTAGAAGAAATAAAAATTAAAAATGTAATCATAGGAAAACAATATAGTAACTGTGAAAATTTACAAAAATTTTTAAAAATTATAAAGGAAAAAAATATTAAAGTAAATATTGTGGAAGGGGAAAGCAAAATTAAAATAGAAAACAATTTGTATTTTGATGTGTTATGGCCAAATGATACAGATATTGTTTTTAAAAACTCAATAAATAATAACGCATTAGTATGCAAATTAAATTATAAAAACTTTTCAATGTTATTTACAGGAGATATTGAACAAGAAGCTGAAAATAAAATTGTTTTCAAATATAAAAATACTAAAATTTTAAATTCTACAATTATTAAAGTCGCACATCATGGATCTAAAAGTTCATCTACAGAAGACTTTTTGAAATTAGTACAACCACAAATTGCTTTAATAGGTGTAGGAGCAAATAATACATTTGGGCATCCTAATAGTGAAATTATAAAAAGATTAGAAAATTACAATGTAAAAGTTTATAGGACTGATGAAATGGGAGAAATAGAAATGAATGTTAATAGTAAAGGCAAAATAAAAATTGATAAGAAATTAAGTAATTAATTGGGTAATAATGGTTTAAAATAATAGTCAACATGTATTGAATATTATGTAAAATTGTGGTATAATGCAAATGTTTCTATAAAGTCTATTTTTCTAAAAAGGCTGGACTACTTAGAAAAAGCAACAATTAATTAATTTTTTGGAAAGGAGTTTTGTTATGAAACTGAAGACAATTTTAGGAAAAGAGGCAATAAGCTATATTACTAGTGTTGCCGAAGTTGACGAAAGTCTTGAAAAAGACTTGAAAAAGCTTGAAGGAGAGTTAGGTGAAGCACTGGCAAAAGTAACATCTTTGGCTGCTTTGTGTCCGCTGGATGGACGGTACTCTAGTGTAGCAGACAATCTTAGAGAATATTTCTCAGAATATGCTCTGATTAAAAATCGAGTTTATGTCGAAATGAGCTGGTTAGAATGGCTGATTGCGGAAGTACAGGATGAAGCTCTAGTAGAAGGGCAGATTATCTATGAAGCAAATCGAAATGCTATTGTGAGCATCTATGAGGATTTTTCTATTGCAGATGCAATGCGGGTCAAGGATATCGAAAAGGTAACGAATCATGATGTCAAAGCGGTTGAATATTTTATCGGAGAGAAGCTTAAGGCAGCGGGCTTATCACAATTGGTAAGTTTTGTGCATATTGGATGTACATCTGAAGACATTAACAATCTTGCTTATGCGCTGATGATAAAGAAGGCGCGGAACGAAGTGTATATTCCAGCATTGAAGGCTCTTATTGAACAGCTTAATATTTGGGTTGAAAAATACAAGGAAACTCCAATGCTTGCAAAGACTCATGGTCAGCATGCTACACCAACGACTCTTGGAAAGGAGTTAAAGGTGTATGTTAAGCGGTTGGAAGAGCTGGTAAATAATCTTGACCAGTACGACTTTGGGAAATTCAACGGCGCAACTGGTAACTATTCGGCAATTTCAGTAGTCTTTCCAAATGAAAATTGGCCGGAACTGAACAAGAAATTTGTGGAGTGGCTGGGATTGAAGTATAACCCGATCACTACACAGATCGAGTCTCATGACAATGTGTATAATATGCTTAATACAATTAAGCATATTAACTTGATCATCCTTAATTTTGATTTGGATATGTGGATGTATATTTCAGAAGAATATCTTAATCAGAAGGTGGAAGCAAAGGAAGTAGGATCATCTACAATGCCGCACAAAGTCAATCCAATTAAGTTTGAAAACAGTGAAGGAAACAGCTATGTTTCTAACGGATTGATTGACGGTATTTGTGAGAAAATGATGAGATCACGTTGGCAGAGAGATTTGTCGGATTCGACTGTCCAGAGATACATTGGAGAGGCAATGGGAATGTCATTAAAGCTTATCGAAGAAGCAACAGGTGGACTCAAGAAATGTAATGCAAATCTTGAGAAGATTGAAGAAGATCTTGATGCAGCCTGGGAAGTCTTGGCAGAGCCAATACAGACTATGCTTAGAAAGTATGGTAAGCCAGATGCATATGATGAGCTTAAAGCGCTGACAAGAGGAAAGAAGATCACTGAAGATGTCATAAGAGATTATATTGAGAATTTAAGAGTTTTCTCTATGGCAGATAGAGATGCTTTGTTAAGTCTTACACCAAGTTCTTATACAGGTTTGGCAGAGGATATTGCCAATCTGTAGATCCAAACCTTTGAACTTTGAAGCGGATTTTTTCTAAAATTGGGACCAAGTTATTCTAATAGAGTAGCTTGGTTTCTTTTTTTATAAAATAAAAAATACATTATAAATAAATGATAATTTTAAAATATAGTTGTTGTATATAATTATAAAAAATGTAAATAATAGTAAAAACGGTAATATGGAGGGTTTTAAATGAAAAGATTTGTAATAATAGCTATTAGCATTGTTGTAGTTATAGGTGCAATATATACAGCAATTATGATAACTAATAAAAAGGATAATAATGTACAAGAATTTGTTACTGAAGAAATTGCAGATGAAAATATATTAGATGATTGTACAGATGAATATGAACAAATAGAAAAAGAAAATATAACACAAGCTAATTCAGAAGAAGAAAAAGTTTCTCCTAATTGTTCTTTTACACAAAAAATATATTATGAAAAATGTGGACATACAATAAGCAATTATTTAGAGTTGCCAAATGATCTAGTTAATTTAACAAAAGAAGAGGTAAGAGAGAAATATTCAGAATTTCAAATTGAAGAATTTACTAGTAATAAAATAGTTCTGTTTAAACAAGTAGAACGGAGAATGTGGAGAACATTATTTGGTAAAAGATAATGAAGGAAAGGTTACTATATATAAAATACAAGAAGATGGATCTGAAACTAAAGTTGAAGAAACTGATATATACACTGAATATTTGACTGAAACAGATAAAATTAATATGAAGAATGGAATTAGGGCAAATGGAAAACAAGAATTAAATCAGTTAATAGAAGATTTTGAGTAATATAAAGTAAAAAATACAATGATACATCCTAAATAATTAGGTTGCAACATTGGATTTTTATTGTTTATATAATGTTTATATATTATTTTTTCTTTTTCTCTCTTTTATCAACAGTAACTTCTTTTTTTAAATCTTGTTTATCTATAAAACCTTTACTATACAAGTCTTTTACATACATAATCAAAGAAAAGACTGTTGCAAATAAAGCTAGACAATATAATCCAAAATCTAAGTTTTTCCACATTCCTGAAAATTCAAATTGTTTAAATAGAAGAGAAACTACAATAGCTAGGTAAAAGAGAACAGTAGCAAGTTTTCCATACCATTTACTATATACAACAACATCTTTTCCATAAAGGAATGATGCACCTACTATCATAATAAATTCTTTTAGTAAAACAATTAATAAAATCCAAATTGGAATAATGTTATTTATAACTAAAGAAGCGAGAGTTGCAATTTGAGTTAGTTTGTCTGCTAATGGATCCATTAATTTTCCAAAGTTAGAAACTAAATTAAATTTTCGTGCTATAAATCCATCTGCAATATCTGTTAAGCCTGATATTGTAAAAAATATAAAAGCTAAAATATAATTTCCTGTAAATATATATAATATAATTAAAGGAATTAATAAAAATCTTATAATTGTTAAAGTGTTTGGTACATATTTTAACATAAAATCCACCTATTTTACTTCAAATTTTAATTTGTCATTTTGTAAGTCTATTTTTACAGTTTGACCATCTACAAGATCTTTTCTTAAGATCATTTCAGATAATTCATCTTCTATATATCTTTGAATAGCTCTTCTTAAAGGTCTTGCTCCAAATTTTATATCTGTTCCTTTTTCTAAGATATAATTTTTTGCTTTTTTTGTTATATCCATTTTGATATCTTTATCATTAAGTGCTTTTGTTGTATCAACTAACATAAGATCAATGATTTTGATTAACTGATCATTTGTTAAAGGATCAAAAGAAACGATTTCATCTATTCTATTTAAAAATTCTGGTCTAAATACCTCTTTTAAGTTATCAATAACTTTATTTTTGTCAACAGTTTGTTTACCAAAACCAATAGAATTAGTATTTAAATTAGAACCTGCATTTGATGTCATAATGATAATTGTGTTAGAGAAACTAACTGTGTTTCCTTGACTATCTGTTAATTTACCATCATCTAAAACTTGTAATAATATATTAAATACATCAGGATGAGCTTTTTCTATTTCATCTAATAAAATAATAGAATAAGGTTTTCTTTTTACTTTGTCTGTTAATTGACCAGCATCATCATAACCAACATATCCTGGAGGTGCACCGATTAATTTAGATGTTGAATGGCTTTCCATATATTCTGACATGTCAACTCTTATAATAGAATCTTCACTGCCAAACATTTCATATGCTAAACTTTTAGCTAGTTCTGTTTTTCCAACACCTGTAGGACCAACAAATATAAATGAAGGTGGTCTTTTGGTACTCTTTAATCCAGCTCTATTTCTTCTAATTGCTCTAGATACACTACTAACAGCTTCTTCTTGACCAATAATTCTTTTATGAAGATTTGTTTCTAGATTTAATAATTTTTGTGTTTCTGCTTCTGTAATTTTTTTGACAGGAATTTTTGTCCAGCTTTCTATTACATTTGCTATATCTTCAATTGTAATTTGTTTTGGTTTCATTTTTTTACTTAGATTATCAATTTCTTCAATTAATTGACATTCTTTAGTTTTTAAATCTGCAGCTTTTTGGTAGTCTTCAGTAGAGTCTGCTGCAATTACTTCTTCTTTTTCAGCTTGTATTATAGATAATTCTTGTTTTAAAGTTTCTAATTTAAATAAGTCTTTATTTTCTAAATTAATTCTTGAACATGCTTCATCTAAAATGTCAATTGCTTTGTCAGGTAAAAATCTGTCATGTATATATTTTTCTGACATGATAACAGCACTACGAATTACATCTGAAGAAATTTTTACTTTGTGATATTCTTCATAGTATTTTTTAATTCCTTCTAATATTCCAATAGAATCATCAACATTTGGTTCTTCTACTAAAACTTGTTGAAATCTTCTTTCTAGTGCAGAATCTTTTTCAATGTATTTTCTATATTCTTTTAAAGTAGTAGTACCAATTAATTGTATTTCACCATTTGATAATGCTGGTTTTAATATATTAGCTGCATTCATAGAATGTTCGCCATCTCCAGCACCTATTATGTTATGGATTTCATCTATTACTAGAATAATATTTCCATATTCTTTACATTCATCAATAATACCTTTCATGCGTGATTCAAATTGTCCTCTAAATTGAGTTCCTGCAATTACTGAAGTCATGTCTAATAAGTAAACTTCTTTGTTTAATAATTTTGCTGGAACATTTTGGTTGGCAATTTTAATTGCTAAACCTTGTGCAATTGCTGTTTTTCCAACACCTGGTTCACCAATAAGACAAGGGTTATTTTTTGAACGTCTATTTAAAATTTGTACAATTCTTTGAATCTCTTTATCTCTACCTATTACAAGATCTAATTCATTATTTTTTGCTTTATTTGTTAAATTAGTTCCAAAAGAATCTAAGAATTTTTTCTTTTTACTATTTTTTGTATTTTTCTTTTTTTCAACTTTAACTCTTTTTTTAGAAGAACTAGCTTCTTCTTGTTGATTGTTAGATTTTTTACCTGGAAACATATTAGCAAATATTGAACCTAATGGAATAGCTGCACCAGTTATTTTTGGTGATTCTCCATCATTAATATCACCGTCTTCTTCTGAAGCATCAAAAGTTATAGCTCCTTCAAAATCTTCAATATTTTCTAGATTAATATTTTCAGCAAGATCTTTAAAAATACTTTCAAATTGTTTTGTCATATCATTTAAGTTTATATTATCTTTTGATAAAATCTCATTTTGTTTGTACAATACTTCGTTTGCATTTATTCCTTTTTTCTTGGCACAATCATAACAATATCCTTCCATTGTTTCTTGACCATTTTCTATTTTTTTATAAAAAAGTATTGCTGGGTTTTTATTACATTCTGAACATAACATACTTTAAATTCCTCATTTCTATATTTTTGCATATATATTATGATACCTCAAAAAAGCACAATAGTCAATAATTTTGAGACAATCGCTAAAAAAAATACTAACATAGTATTGTCGTTTTTTCAAAGTTTTTATACAATATTGTCTGAACTTTTAAATATAAAAAAATATTGCCTAAAAAAAATAAAAATGCTATAATAAAATTACATTAAAAGAGGAGTAGAAAGATGAATTTAACACTGCCAGAAAAAGCGAAAATTAATAAAAAACAATTAATTATATATATATCGATTATAGTATTTTGTATAATTTCACTAGTTGCGGCATCATATGTACAATTTTATGCAAGAATAGATTTTGCAGAGATGATTGGAATTAAACAAAGAGAAGAATTTGGAAATAAATCACAAGAACAAATACAAACATTAAAAGCTGATTTTGATAAAATATTTAGTAATAGTATAAAAAATGATACTGGAAATAACAATAACAAAAAAGTCTATTTAGATCAGGACTTAGTATGTACAAAATATGATAGACAAGAAAGTAAAACAAATAGCTATGAAATAAACATAAAAATACCATATATTAATATAGACAATGAAGTAGTAGAAAACTATAACAATGAAATTGAAAATATATTTGCAACAAAAGCAAGAAGTGTTCTAGAAAGTGAAAATAAAAATATTATTTATACTGTTGAATATGTAGCAAATTTACATGATGATATTTTATCACTAATAATAAGATCAAATTTGAAAGAAGGAACAAGTGCACAAAGAGTTATTATACAAACTTATAATTATGATTTAAGAAATAATAAAGAAATAACATTAGAAGAAATTTTAAAAATAGAACAATTAGATAAACAAACAGTTCAAGACAAAATTTCAGAAACAATTAGTGATGAAGAGAAAAAGGTAGAAGACTTGAAAACTCTTGGATATACTATTTATGATAGAGATGTAAAAAGTGATATTTATAATATTGAAAATTCTAAAGAATTTTACTATGTAGGTGATACTTTATATATTATTTATGCATATGGAAATGATACATATACAAGTGAAATGGATTTAGTAATTATATAAGATAATTAAATGAGACAATTTTGAAATAGAAAATAAAAAGGTTTATTCTATTCTAAATTGTCTCATTTTTATTATGATAAAAAATATATAATTATAAAAAACAGCTAGGGAAGTCCTAACTGTTTCTTTTGAAAATAAAAGGGGATGTTTTTAATTTCAAATCAGTAAGCTTGTTTACTGATTATGAATGTATTTTAACAATGAATTTTGTCCATTGTGTGAAATCAAAGTGAAAAAATAAATAAATTTAAATTATTGTTATGGTTGTTCACCTAATGTTATAGTTAATTCTTTTTCTTGACCTTCTCTGTTTACTTTAATTTTCATTTCATCACCAATTTTGTGACTATTTTTAATTTCGTTTAATTCATCCATTGTAGAAACTTTTTTTCCATCTGCTTCTATTATAACGTCACCGATTTTAATTCCTGCTTTTTCTCCAGCAGAGAAATCATCTATAGATTTTACATATATTCCAGCTACTAAATTATAATTTTTGGCAGTTTTTTCATCTAAGTCCATACCAGAAATTCCAATATAAGGTCTTTTTACTTTACTATATTGAATTAATTGTGAAGTTATATCGGTAGTAGAGTTGATTGGAATTGCAAATCCCATACCTTCAATTCCTGTTCCAGAAAGTTTTAATGTGTTAATACCAATAACTTTTCCTTCGCTATTAACTAAAGCTCCACCGCTATTTCCAGAGTTAATTGCTGCATCTGTTTGAATTAAATTATATTTTTTTCCTTCTGAATCTGTAACTTCTCTATTTATTGCACTAATTACACCACAAGTAATACTACTTTGCATTCCTAAAGGATTTCCTACAGCCATTGCAAATTCACCAACTTTAATATTGTCAGAATCTGCAAATTCAGCTTTTGAAAGTCCTGTTTTTTCAATTTTTATAACAGCTAAGTCAGTTTGTTCATCTGTTCCTACTATCTTAGCTTCGTATTCTGTTTCATCATTAAATAAAGTAACTGTTAATTTTGTAGCTTCAGAAACTTCATAATAAGATTCAGAAGAAGATGTAGCAACAATATGATTATTTGTTAATATATAACCATCTTCACTAATGATAATTCCAGATCCACTAGCTGTTGCTGTTGATGTTTGACCTTTGCTTCCAAACATTGAAATTAAAGAATTTACATTATATTCTACTTTAATTCCAACAATTGATGGCAAGATTTTATTAGCAGCGTAAACAGAAGTATCTGAGTAATCTTTAAGTGATGTTTGTGATACATAGCCATTACTTTCAGAGTTATTATAATTTTGACTTGTAGAAGAAGTTGAGTTGATTAATTTTGCTTTTACTGAAGGGATACCAAAACATGTTCCCATAACGACAGAACAACCTAAAACTCCACTAAAGAATGGTAATAAAAAATTTCTTCCAAAACCAGAACTACTTTTAGTTTTTTCAGTTTTGTATGCATTTTTATATGAATTAGGATTTTGAACTGTTTTAAAATTTTGTGATTTTTCTTTATTTTCATTTTCTTTCATAATAAAACCTCCTAAATATTTATTATATCTTATCTCAATACATTGTTATAATACAATAGTTTTGTGAAAATTTTGTGAAAAAATGGAAAAAATTCTTTATATAAATTAATAGTAAAAATTAGTTAAAACTTTTAAAATTAAAAGCAAGAAAAAGTTGAAAAAAAATGAAATTATAATTATAATAAAATTATCATGAAAATAAGTTGAAATATAATGGAGGAATAAATATGTATAATATTGATATACAAAAATTAAAAACAAATCAAAAAGGTGTAACTTTGATTGCACTTGTTATAATGATTATTGTTTTATTAATTCTTTCTGGAATTGGAATTTATTCAGGAAGAAATAGTTTAAATAAGGCTAATTTAGAAGAATTAAAAACAAATATGTTATTAATAAAAGCAAAAGCTAGAGAATATGTAGAGGAAACTAATTTTAAAATTGGAAAAGAAACAGATGCAACAAAAATAAATGAAATAAAATCAGAAGTATATGAAGATAGTCAAAAATTAAAAAAAGCAAGTGATAGTGATTTACAAAAAATAAATATTTCGGGTGATGATGTTTATGAAGTAACAGAAGAAACGTTAGCTTTATGGGGACTTGAAAAAATAAAAACAGATTCAAATGAAAAATACTTAATTGAATTTAATGATAAAGATTTAAATGTTGAAGTATATAATACAAAAGGATATGAAGGAAAATATTCACTAACTAATATTGAAAAATAAAGGGAAGATAAAATGAAAGAAAAAGAATTAGAAAGATTAACAAATTTAAAAGAGATAGAAAAAGAACTATATAAAAAAGGTTTTGAAAATATATGTGGTATAGATGAAGCAGGAAGAGGTCCTTTAGCAGGACCAGTAGTAGTTGCTGGAGTGATAATGCCAAAAGATTCAATGATAGAAGGAGTTAATGACTCTAAAAAAGTATCAGAAAAAAAGAGAGAAAAGTTATATGATCTTATAATTGAAGAAGCGATTAGTTATTCTGTAGCTATAATAAAAGAAGATGTAATTGATGATATAAATATACTAAATGCAACAAAGCAAGGAGTAACTCAAGTTGTAGACAATTTAGATGTAAAACCTGATTTAATAATAGTAGATGCTTTAACAAATATAAATACAAGAGGAATACCATATGATTCTATAATAAAAGGAGATGCTAAATGCTATAATATAGCAGCTGCATCAATAATAGCAAAGGTGACAAGGGATAGAATAATGAGACAATGGGATGAAATTTATCCTCAATATGGATTTATAAGTCATAAAGGTTATGGAACAGCAAAACATATAGCTGCAATTAAAGAATATGGACTTTGCCCAATACATAGAAGAAGCTTTACAAAAAATTTCATATAATAGTGTTTTAATTAAAGTTCTAAAAAATATAAAGAGGTGAAATATGAATATATTAGATATTATAGCTAAAAAGAGAGAAAAGAAGTGTTTAACTAAAGAAGAGATTGAGTTTTTTATTAATGGTTATACCGATAATAGCGTGACAGATTACCAAGCTGCTGCATTGATTATGGCTATTTTTATAAATGGTATGACAAATGATGAAATAACTAACTTAACTTTAGCTATGGCTCATTCAGGTGAAGTGTTAGACTTATCAAAATTAAATAAAATAATTGTAGATAAACATTCAACAGGAGGAGTGGGCGATAAAGTTTCACTAATTTTATTACCATTAGTTGCATCAGTTGGAGTACCTGTTGCAAAAATGTCTGGTAGAGGTTTAGGTTTTACAGGGGGAACGGTCGATAAATTAGAATCAATTCCTGGATATAATACTGCTATAGATATGAACACTTTTGTACAAAATGTGGAAAACATAGGTATAAGTATGATTTCGCAGACGTTAAATTTAGCACCGGCAGATAAAAAGATGTATGCACTAAGAGATAGTATTTCATGTGTAGAAAGTATACCGTTAATTGCTTCTAGTATTATGAGTAAAAAGATTGCAAGTGGAGCTCAAAAAATAGTTTTAGATGTAACTGTTGGAAGCGGAGCGTTTATGAAAGATATTGAAAAAGCAGAAGAGCTATCAAGAAAAATGATAGATATTGGAAAACTTGCAGATAAGCAAACAGTATGTGTTTTAACAAATATGGATGAGCCTCTAGGGTTAGCAGTAGGAAATTCATTAGAAATAATAGAAGCAATAGAATTCTTAAAAGGAAGAATGCAAGAAGATGTGAAAAAAGTTATACTAGAATTAGGTAGCTATATGATGAAATTGGCTGAATTAGGTGACGACTTGGAAGCAAACAAAAAACAATTGCTAGAAAATATAGAAAATGGAAAAGCATATAAGAAATTTTTAGAATTAGTAAATAACCAAGGGGGAGATATTTCTTATATAGAAGATACAAATAAATTTGAGAAAGCCCAAATAATAGAACCAATATATAGTGAATATGATGGTTACATAGAAGAAATTAATGCAGAAAAAATAGGAAAAGTTGCTTGTATGTTGGGAGCTGGTAGAATAAGAAAAGAAGATAAAATTGATAATAGTGTTGGAATTGTATTAAACAAAAAAGTTGGGGATAAAATCCAAAGAGGTGAAGTATTAGCATATATTCATTCAAATGATCATGAAAAAATGCTAACTGCAAAAAAAGAAGTAAGCAATATAATTCGTATTACTGAAAATGAGATAGATA
>CAKPRW010000031.1 GCA_934183045.1 uncultured Clostridia bacterium | reverse complement strand
GGATATAGTAGTTCTTCTAAGATCAACATTCAATATAGCTCCTATTTATGAACAAGAGATAATACGTTTAGATATACCAGTATTTTCAGACAGCTCACAAGAATACTTGGATTCAATTGAAATACAAACAATAATGTCTTTATTAAAAATTATAGATAATCCATTACAAGATATACCATTAGTAACTGTGTTAAGGTCTAATATAGGTAAGTTTACAGATGATGAATTAGTAGAAATAAGACTAACTGATAAATATGATGACTTTTATACATGTATGCAAAAGTCAAAGCCAAATGTAACAGAAAATCTAAAAATAAAAATTGAACAATTCTTCAGTAATATAGAAAAATGGAGAAAAGAACAAGAATATTTAGCTTTAGATGAATTAATTTGGAAAATCTACATTGACACAGGTTATTATAACTATGTTGGATTAATGCCAAACGGACCATTAAGACAAGCGAATTTAAAAATGTTATTTCAAAGAGCAAGACAATATGAAACATCTAATTTTAAAGGACTATATAATTTTATTAACTTTATAGATAAATTGAAATTAAGTAGTGGTGATCTAGGAACTGCTAAGCTAATTGGAGAAAATGATAATGTTGTTAGAATTATGAGTATACACAAAAGTAAAGGTTTGGAATTCCCAGTAGTATTTTTGTCAAGTACTGGAAAACAGTTCAATTTGATGGACTTAAATCAAAATATTTTGTTACATCAAGAAATGGGAATCGGAGTAAAATACATAGATTATGAAAGACAAGTTCAATATGATACATTAACTAAAATATCAATGAAAAATAAAATACTAGTTGAAACTTTATCAGAAGAAATGAGGATATTATATGTTGCTTTAACTAGGGCAAAAGAAAAACTATTTATTACAGGTTTATCAAAAGATTATGAAAAAGAAATAGAAAAAATAGAACAACAAGTTAATCGATATTCTAAATGTTCAGCTAAAATAAATCCAATTTTAGTAAAAAAATATAAGAGGTATTTAGATTGGATCATGTTGGTATATCAATATGAAAAAGATACAATATCTGAATTAGTTGATTTTTATATTTGGAATAGAAGTGATCTGATCAAATCGTTTGAAAATACCAATAATAATGAAATAGAAGTAATAAAGACATTACAAGATCAAGAAGTTGATCAAAACAACATAAAAAGAATAGAAAAAACACTAAATTGGTCATATGACTATGAATCATCTACAATTATACCAACAAAAACATCTGTAACAAAAATTAAACAAATGCAGAATGAAGACTTTTTAGAGCCTACATTAGATACAGTATTAATTAAAGAAAATAATGCTGATAGCGAGGCAATGAAAATAAATGACGAAGAAATTAAAATAGCAGAAAACACTTTACCAGAACCACAATTTTTAAGAGAAGATGAAGAAAATAAAATTACTTCTGCACAAAAAGGTACATTAGTTCATTTGTGTTTACAAAAACTTGATGAAAAGAAAGAATACACAATGGATAGTGTTAAGGAATTAATTGAAGACTTATTGTCAAAACAAATTATTACAAAAAAAGAAGCGGAAGTTATTTCTCCATATAAAATATTAGCTTTTACTAAATCTACCATATGGGAAGAACTCAAATTTGCTAAACAAATAGAAAAAGAAAAGCCATTTTACATTAATATACCGGCAAAAGAAGTATACGGTCAAGAAGTAGATGATGACATTCTAGTACAAGGTATTATTGATTTATATTACATAAACGAAAATGATGAATTGGTTTTAGTAGATTACAAAACAGATTATGTACAAAAAGGTAAAGAAGATGAATTAATACATAAATATACTAAACAACTTGAGTTATATAAAAACGCTTTGGAAAGTGCATTAAATAGGAAAGTTGATAAAATATATATTTATTCTGTTTACCTAGAAAAAGAATTGAAAGTGTAGTAATTATTTTATATATAATATCTATTGAAAAATAGCGTATTTTCTGCTATAATAGACACATATTAACAAAAAATGGAGAAGATAATTATGAGTAGAATGAAAACCTTTTTTAAATATGCAATGTGGGTAATATTATTTTTCATATTTTCAGAAGTACTAATAAATATAGGATTAAATTCTAGCTATAAAAATATGCAAAGTAAGAATAATATAGAGCAAGTAACTATTACTCAAGCACAAGCTACATTAGTAAATGGAAGAATTAAGGGAACAATAAAAAACACCGGAAAAGAAAATCTGAACGGAAAATATCTTAAAATAAACATCTATTCAGAAAGAGATGTATTGCTTGGTAGTAAGTATTGTGAAATAGTTAATTTAACAAATGATCAATCACAAGATTTTGCAATATATTTTAAAACTCAGTATGCAAAATATTATGAATTAGAAATAGTTAATGAAAAGAAAGAAGAAGATTTGAATATTGAATTTTTACCTAAAGATCTAAATACTCCGGAAATCTGGGTCGCAACTATTTTTACAATGTTGATTTTATTGTAAAAAACAAAATAGAAAAACAATAAGTATCATTTTTTATAAGTTTTGATTGAAAATAATAAATTTAGAAATTAAATTACAAATTCTATGAAATTACTTGAACAATAAACTTATAAAAATTGATACTTATTGTTTTTTATATATTACACATTTTTAGGTTGAACGTTAATAGTTTGATTATTACTGTAAATAACCATGCCAGGTTTACTGCCTTTAGGTTTTTTTACAAATTTAACTTCACAAATATCAACAGGAACATTTGAAGAATCCCTTGCCTTACTATGATAAGCAACAATTTGAGCACATCTAATTAAAACATCATTATCAGGTACTTTATTATCAAGGCATAAAATAGCATGGCTTCCATGAATATCCTTTGTATGAAACCACAAATCTGTTTTTTTAGCATACTTTAAAGTCAAATAATCATTTTCTTTATTATTTTTTCCAACCAAAAGGACAAAGCCATCAATAGTATATTTTAATGGATTAAAAGATACTTTTTTATTTTTTGTAAGAGTAGATTTTTTGATCTTTTTATTACTTTTTTTATTATTATAATTTAATTTTTCTTTAAAGATCACATTTTCGGATATTTCTTCAAAGATATTTAAAATTTCATCAATAGTAGAAGCTGTTTCAAGTTCATAAACAATACTTTCAATATAATTTAATTCATTCTCAGTTTCTTGTTTTTGAATAGAAACAATTTCTAGAGCATTTTTCAACTTATTATATTTTTTAAAATATCTTTTAGCATTTCCACTAGGAGTATATTTATTATCCAAAGAAATAGTAATTAAATTATTATTATCATAATAATTTTCTAACTTTATGCTAGAAACATTTTCATCTTTAATTCTATAAAGATTTGCAGTAATTAGTTCGCCATACAATTTGTATATATCCATATTTTCGCAATTTTGTAATTTATCATTAATATTGGACAAACGTTTTTTATATTTTTTTAAAGTATTTAAAATTAATTTTAAGATACTATTTCTATAATTTTTTAATTCTTCATCAGATTCTTTAGAAAAATAGAAATCATCAATAAAGTAATTTAAGCCAAAATCGTTAGTAGAATTTGAATATATTAATGAATAATCAATAGGTATATTATTATTGTCATAAATAGTGTCAAAGCCCAAATTATAAGAATCAGTTGCATTAATTACTTTTTTTATATATGAATAAATTTTTTCTATATTTACAGTATTGATTTCTGTAATATTTAATTGTTTAATTGTATTATTTATAAATGTTTTACTAATACCGTTATAAGTACTGCAAATAGAAGAAACAATATTAGGAATATTTTTTATATTTAAATGTTCAGTAAAATCTTTTAAATCATTACATTCTAGAAAATTTAATTTACTAACAGAAGGGTATGAGTATTTTACATGAGGAATAATAGTCCTAGAACTATTTTCTGAATTGATATGCCTAATACTATCAATAATTGTATTTTCCTCGTCAAGAAGTATTATATTGCAGTGTTTACCCATTAATTCAATAATAAGTTTCTTAGAAATAATATCGTCTACATCATCAAAACCTTCAAATTCAACAGTTACTATTCTTTCTAAACTATCTGTAATAACATTTTTTATGTGCAAGCCAAGTAGATGTTTTCTTAAAACCATACAAAAGTTAGGGGCTGTTTTAGGGTTCCTTTTAGGATGTGTAGTTAAATGGAATCTATAGTTTTTAGGATCTATACTTATATTAAGTGCGTAGTTTGTTCCATTATAATAAAAGCCTAATATTATATTATTTTTATTAGGCTGAAATATTTTATCTATTCTTGCTCCAGAAAGCTGTTGTAATTCTGAAGCTATTGCTCTTGTTACAATTCCATCAAATGCCATAAAAATTCTCCTTGTTTTTTAAAGTTATAATATCATATTTTAATTAGAAATTGCAAATATATGAGTAATATAAGTATATATTTTTAAAGATAAATTATTGTTTTTAAAAAACTAGTATAGTATAATGAAGTTGTTAATTATAAAATCAAAATTACCAAATAAACCCGCAACAAACAAAAAGGAGTTTATATGAGATTTAATTTAAATGAATTATCTAAAAAAGAAAAAATTGGACAAATGGTTATGGTTGGGATGGATACCAATTATGTTACTGATAGAGTAAAATTGCTAATTCAAGAATATAAGATAGGCGGAATTATATTATATAGAAAAAATTTTGGAACATGTGAAGATTTAGTTAAACTTATAAATGAACTTAAAGATTTAAACAAGAAAAATAAAATTCCGTTAACAATTGCCATTGACCAAGAAGGAGGAAGAGTTAATAGATTGCCTCCAGAATTTCATAAATTGCCATCTGCAAATCTTACAGAAATTAGTGGTGGATATGAGTTAGTAAAGGAATCTTCAAGCATAATTGCAGAAGTATTATCTGATCTTGGATTTAATATGAATTTTGCACCAGTACTTGATCTGAAAAATTATAAAGATAAACATGCAATTGGTGATAGAGCTTATTCAAATGATATAAATATTGTTAGCAAAGATGGTATAGCATTCATGAAAAAATTACAAAGTAAAAATATTATTTCTGTAATAAAGCATCTTCCAGGACATGGTGCAACTAAAGAAGATTCTCATTTTATATTGCCAATAATACAAAAAACATATGATGATATTGAAAAAAGTGATATGGTTCCATTTAAGAATGCAATAGAAAATGGTGCAGATGCAATCTTAGTAGGACATTTGGTCATTCCTAAAATTACAAAAACAAATCCGGCATCACTTTCTAAAACTTTTATAAGAAAATATATTAGAAAAAAATATAGATACAATAAATTATTAATAACAGATGATCTGAAAATGAAAGCCATTAAATTATTCTATGGAGAAGTAAGAGCAGTAAAAAAAGCCTTTGAAGCAGGAAATGACATAATAGTTTTTAGATATAGCAGTGATAAAGAAGAAAAAGCTATTAAAACTTTACTAGAATTATATGATAGAAATTTAGGACGAGTAAATAGGAGTGTTACTAGAATATTAAAAGAAAAAGAAAAATACAATTTTAATGATAATAAAGTAAAACCAACAATTGATATAGAACAAATAAATAATAGAATTGACAAAATAAGAAAAAAATGTAATATATAAAAAATAAAGGGGGAGTATATGAAAAAATATAAAAAACTATTATTTAGTATTACTTTTATAGCCATAGTAATACTATTTGGAACAATTACATCAAATGCATCATCAGATAATTTATATTTGAATAATCTAGAATTTATGGCACAAATCAATAGTGATGGTAGTATGGATGTTACTGAAATGTGGGATATTAATATTTCTGATACAAATACTTTATACAAAACTTTTAAAACTGACTCATCAAAATATTCTGGAATAGAAAATGTAGAAGTAGCAGAAATTAAGAATGGAGTGCAAGATGATTTATATCTTGCAGATAGTTGGTCATACCATATGTCTAAAGACTATTATTATGGAGGCGAAAATTCTGATGGAATATTCGAAATCTGTTGGGGAGTTGGTCTAGAAGATGAAGAAGCAACTAGACAGTATACAATCTCATATACAGTAGAAGATGCCATAACAAAGTATTCAGATTATGCAGAACTATATTGGCAATTTGTAGGATCAGATTTTGAAATAGATGCTGCTAAGATAAAGGGAACGATTCTTTTACCTAGTGATGCTGATTCAAAAGAAGAAATTAAAGTTTGGGGACATACAGAAAACCTAAATGGTGAAATATATGCTACAGATTATGATAAAATTGAATTCAATATAGATAAATTTAGAAGTGGTAGATATGTAGAAATAAGGACTTTATTTCCAACTGATATGATATATTATGCAAAAAGAGATAGAAACACAAATATATTACAAAAGGTAATAGATGAAGAAACGAAATGGGCAGAAGAAGCTAATGCAAGAAGAGAGAGGCAAGAAAATGTAAGGCGTATTAGTAAGTGGATAATATTAATAGTAGAAGGTGCAATAGATATATTGCTAGTAGTTTTATTTGTTAAGAAAATAAAAAAGATAAAAAATATAGAAAAAATTCAACCTTCTCAAAATATAGAATATTACAGAGAAATACCAAGAGAAAAAGAAGTGACTCCGGCGGAAGCATTATATCTATATAAAAATAATGCAAATAGCTTTTCTTCAAAAGAAATTGGTAGAATATTTTCTTCAACTCTATTAGACTTAAATTTAAAAAAGATAATAGATTTTGAAATAGAAAATCCTAATAGTAAAAAAGAGATTATAACAATTAAATTGATAAAATATAGTAGTGAAAACTTGGATGGTACTGGTGATGAAAAAATAATATTTAATTTCTTGAAAAAAGCATGTGGAGACTATGGAAAAATAACAGTAAAGGAATTACAAAAATATATAAAAAATCATGGAACAGAAATAGAAAAATTAAAATTGAATTTGGAAAACGCTTCTAAAAATAAGTTAGAAAAAAAAGAGATTATAGATTCTGAAAGAAAAAGAGAATATGATGAAGCCATAGCTGGAGCAGGTATATATCTATCAATTGGAATTACTTTACTATGCTTGTTAATTCCGCTTTCATTTGGATGTGTAGGAAATGAAATGTTAATTCCAAGTGTTATAATATCATTAGCATTTATCATTAACGTAATAACATCTACAATATTAGCACGTAAAATAAATGTATTTACTCAAAAAGGTGTAGATGAACATGAACAATGGAAGGGATTAAAGAAATATATGGAAGACTTTTCTTTATTAAAAGAAAAAGAAATCCCAGAGATAGTTTTATGGGAAAAATTCTTAGTATTTGCAACAGTGTTTGGAATTGAAAAGAAGGTATTAAAACAATTAAAAATTGTGTATCCAGATTTTGAAAATGATGTAAATGTTAATACATATGCGTGTATGCATTTAATGATGGATACTGATTTTTCAAGTAACTTTTCAGATTCTATTAGTTCGGCAGTATCATCTACTTATTCATCAGCTAGTGGATCTGGTGGTGGATTCTCTGGCGGAGGCGGCGGTGGCCGGCGGCCGGAGGTGGCGGTGGAGGAAGATAATTCTGAAACCCATACAAAAGTTTATAATATAAAAAGGACGGATAAAAATTATGGAAAATAATGCTATAGTAGATAAAATATATGCAATGTTAGATACAATAACAATTACCTCAGAAAACGCTGGAATAATAGCGGAAATCAAACAAGATCTATCAGAAAACAATCTAACAAGTGCATTACAAAAAATTAATAAATTAACAAGTAAAAGAAATCAAGATAAAAATCAAGAAATGATTGAAAATATAGAAAATGATACCAAAGAAGAAGAGGGAGTTTACCCTAAAAAACTAAGTGATCCAGAACTAGAATCTAAATACATAGGACTTTTACTTGATAATCCTAAATATATAGTTAAATTCTATTTCTTATATGACGAATGTTTTTTTGAAGATGAAGAACTTTTAAATATATACAAGAGTGTATTATATACAGAAGGTGGAAGCTATACTCCAGAAATAGCAAAAGATGGGTTTAACTTTTCAAAAGATACACAAGAGTCATACATATTAAAGAATAAATTAAGAAAAGAAGTAAGAGACAAAAGATATAATATGGAAGAAATATATTCTAAATTAAGAAAACTATTTATATTAAGAAAAAGCTATACAGAAACACCAATAAAAGAATTACAAGAAAAAGTAGTAGAAATAAAAGATTATGTTTTATATGACCAAATGTCAGAAGAAGAAGTAAAAAGTGCTGTAATACAAGTTAATGATACAGAAAAGTTTAAAAGAGCAATTCTAAATGAAGGACTTACAGGATTTTTAGAGGCTGGAGAAAACAATTTAAGAAATGGTTTACCATTACCATTTCCTACATTAACACATGTCTTTAAAGGAATTAGAAAAGGCGAAACTATGGTATATGCAATGCCTTCAAATGCTGGTAAAAGTAGGTTTACAACTGATATTGCAGCTCATACAGCTTTAGTATATAAGAAAAAAGTATTAATTATATCAAACGAAATGTCTGAAGAAAAAATGAGATTATGTTTAATTACAACAATTTTAAATAATGAAAAAATTCAAGAAATGCATGGATATAAGATAAAGAAAACAGAAGGAGAATTACTAGAATTTAAATTTAGAGCTGATGATCCAAAAAGTGTGAAAGTTGATAAAGACGGTTTTGTATTAAAAGAAGAAAACGAAACTCAAAAAGAGTTTGTAAAAAGATTATCAAAAGTTTCAACAGAATTTAATCAAGTTACAGCAGTAACAGATTGGGCTAATAAGGAAATAGAAAATTCACTATACTTTATTAATATAACAGATCATACAAATGATGAACTTAAAAAAGTAATAATGAATTACTATTATAAAGAAAAAATAGAATATGTATTTTATGATACATTAAAAACAGACACAGCAAATATAGGTATAGGTGAAGAATTGAAAAAAACAGCAACAATACTTTCAAACCTAGCTCAGAATTTTAATATGTTTATATGTGCTACACTTCAATTAGCAGAAACAGATACATTACCGGTTAATTTAACAGTAAACGATTTAGCTGTAAGTAGAACAGTAAAAGAAGTATTAGACACTTTAAGCTTATTAAAACAGATAAATAGAGATACTCTTCAAAAATACGAATATTCATTAAATGAGGTTGATACTAAGTTTTATGATTTGAAAAAGTACGAAGATCCTGATGTTAGATATTATGCATGCGTAGTAGATAAAAATAGGGCAGGTGCAAAACCAACATTAGTATTTAGACTTAATTTAGCATACAATGTTTGGGAAGAACTTGGATATTTAAGATTAAAACAATAAATTAAAAAGATAAAAAAGGTTGGATTTTTCCAACCTTTTTTATAGAAATGAAGAATAAAGATTTTCATCTTCGAGAAGAGCAGAAGCTTCCTTATAGATGAGTTCAATTTCTTCTAAAGCATAAAGAGGAAGAAACCTCTTTAATGTTTTCTCATATACTATAAAATAATTTTCATATAGCATAATAAGAATTTTTTCAGTAAGGATAATCTTACCAGTGATGTTGTCAATTTGTTCGTCAATATCAAATGACGAATATTTTTCTGCAAGATTTTCACGTTCTTGATAATACATATTTAAATCATCATATAAATTCAAATATGCAAAATAATCAGAGAAGTAAAGTTTACATACATTTTTGCGATGCAAAACTATCATAGAAATACTAATTGCTGAGATGATTGTGATTATAAGTAAGAATATATATCTATGTATTTGCAATGTAAAAAATATCACAAAAAGTAAAATCAAGAGTATTGCAGAAAATAAAATTTTACTTAAGAGCCGTCTTTTCATATGTTTCCTCCTGTGAAATTCTTTTTTCTGTATAAATAGCGTGTTAGCTATACTTTTAAGTTACATAATATATTATAGCACGATTAACAAAAATTTACAATTGTTTTTATGATTTTGGGTAACAAAAATTAAAATAGACTCATAAAATATAGAAAATTATGAGAGGAGTATTATTATGGATTATGAATTAATGATGAATGGAAATGTAAAAATAGGACAAAAAGCACCAGATTTTGAAGCAATGACCACATTTGGAGAAGTAAAATTAGAGGATTATAGTGGTAAATGGTTAATTTTATTTTCTCATCCAGGCGATTTTACACCTGTGTGTACGACTGAAATGATTGCTTTTACAAAAGCACATACATACTTCAAACAACTCAATACAGAATTATTAGGATTAAGTGTAGATAGTAATAGTTCACACTTGGCTTGGGTTTATGATATATATTGTAGAACTGGAATAAAAATATCATTTCCAATTATTGCTGACAGAAATGGTCAAATTGCTAGAAAATATGGCATGATAGCAAATGATATTAGTAATACAGAAACTGTAAGAAATGTATATATTATTGATGATAAGGGAATAGTTAGAACAATTTTGGTTTATCCTATGAATGTAGGAAGATTTATTCCTGAAATAATAAGAATAGTTCAAGCACTTCAAATGGCAGATTGTAGCAAAGGTTCAACAGCTGCAAATTGGATGCCAAACCAACCAGTAATTGTTCCTATGCCAAAAACTTTTGATCAATTACAAGAAAGAGCAGAAAGCGTTCAACAAAAAAGAAATGGAATAAGTTGGTATTTAAGTTTTAAAGAGCCAGAAGAAAAGTGTATAGAAAAAATAAATTTAAATAATAAAATAGACAACTGCTAAGCAATATAAAAACTTTTGAATACATTTTAAAAAAATATCCATACTAATATTATGGACAATTTAATAGTTCATATTCTTTAATATTAGGAGGTATATTATGGATAGAGGTCAAAAAATTAATTGTACTGTAGCTAGTTGTAAATATAATAATGAAAGTGAAAATAAGTGTATTCTTGAGGCTATACAAGTTTCACCAACAGAGGGGAAAAATACAAAAATGCCAGATGAATCAATGTGCGCAAGTTATAAATACGAACAATAATTTTATAATAAAAATGTAAAATAATATTACTAAAATATAAGATTAATTATATTAGTAATATTATTTTTGTTATATTATTAATGCTTAAATTAAATGTCTTTATATTGAAAATAAAATTCAGATTTAAATAGTCTTGACATATTAGATTTTTAGAAATAAAATAACTATAAAAATATAGACTATATTTTTATAGCCAAGAACGGAGGAAAAATTATGTTAGTAACGACAAAAGAAATGTTAAAAAAATCAATGGAAGAAGGATTTGCTATTGGTGCATTCAATGTAAATAATATGGAAATTATACAAGGAATTGTTGATGCTGCGGCAGAAGCAAAATCACCAGTTATATTACAAGCTTCATCAAGCGCAATAAAATATGCAAGAATAAATTATTTAATGAAAATGGTTCAAGCAGCAGTAGAAGAACATCCAGAAGTACCAATTGCAATACATTTAGATCATGGACCAGATTTTGAAACAGCAAAAATGTGTATAGATAATGGTTTTACATCAGTAATGATAGATGGATCTAAGTATGATTTTGAGGAAAATGTTGCATTAACTAAAAAGGTAGTTGATTATGCTCATAGTAAGGGTGTTGTTGTAGAAGCTGAACTTGGAAAATTAGCTGGAATTGAAGATGAAGTTAATGTAGATGAAAAAGATGCAATGTATACAGATCCAGCACAAGCAGAAGAATTTGTAAAAAGAACAGGTTGTGATTCACTAGCAATTGCAATAGGAACAAGTCATGGTGCATATAAATTTAAAGGTGAAGCAAGATTAAGATTTGATATTTTAAAAGAAATAAAAGCTAGAATTCCAGATACACCAATAGTATTACACGGAGCATCAACTGTAATACCAGAATTAGTAGATATGTGTAATAAATATGGTGGCGATATTCCAGGAGCAAAAGGAGTTCCAGATGAAATATTACATGAAGCAAGTTTATCAGGGGTATCAAAAATTAATGTTGATACAGATTTACGTTTAGCAATGACAGCAGGAATAAGAAAAGTATTTGTTGAAGAACCAAGTGCTTTTGATCCTAGAAAATATTTAACACCTGCAAAAGAATTAATAAAAGAAACAGTAAAACATAAAATGGTAGATGTTTTTGGATCAAGTAATAAAATTTAAAAAATCTAATTAATAAAAAATGTGTCAAAAAGAATTATCTTTTTAGGCACATTTTTTATTATTGTATTATTAATATTGTTTGTTTTTTAAATTAATTGCAATTTGTCTTTGAGCATCTTTTTTGGCAATGTCTTCACGTTTATCATATAATTTTTTTCCTTTACCAATACCGAGTTCTAACTTAACTAAATTGCCTTTGAAATATAAACTAATTGGGACTAAACTATATCCTTTTTGTTTAGTTAAACCGATTAACTTGTTAATTTCAGATTTATTCAAAAGCAATTTTTTGTTTCTTAAAGGATCTTTATTAAATATATTTCCATGTTCATATGGACTAATATGCATTCCATAAACAAAAACTTCTCCATCTTTTATAATTGCATAGCTGTCTTTTAAATTAACTTTTCCGGCACGAATAGATTTAATTTCGGTACCAAATAAGACAATGCCAGTTTCTATTTTATCCGTAATATTATAATTATGGTATGCAGTTGGATTTTTAGCTATTAACTTTGTATTCATATTTATCTCCTATGCTTAATTTATATCTAATATGATACTTCAAATTACGGAAAAAATCAATAAAAAAATAAATACTATTAATAAAAATAAAGTGAACTTTTTTATTAAACTATTTGTCTAATAATTTTAGTTCACTTTAATATAATTTTTATTGAAACTTAGTCTTTATCTTTATAATTAGAAGAAGTAAATTGCATTGAATAATACCAAACTAAAGCAATTATTGCAATTGCGGCAATTCCTAATATAAGCCAAGTCCATGCAGTTGAATTCATACCCATAAAAGTATTTTCAGCTCCAGTTGCTGTTCTTGTTGCATCATAATTAGTTGTAGTTCCTGTCATAGCTCTAGTTTCATTATTTGTGTCTTTAGTATTATTTTCAAATGAACTTTTCATATCGTTTCCGATATTATTTGCTGTATTTTCAACATCTCCAGTTGCATTTTTAGAAGCATTTGATATATCTTTAGCTGCTCCTTCAACTGCATTTTCAGCGTCACCTACTACATTCCTTACTCCGTCAGCAGCTTGTTGTAATCCATTATTAGCAAAACAAACACTACAAGAACAAACAATAGCTAAAAGTAAAGCAGTACCTATTAATAATTTTCTGTACATAAAATTATCCTCCTATTCAAATTTTTTTGAATACATAATATAAGTATTCTTACATATTAAATATGAAAATTTAATTCTAATATTATTATTGGAAAAAATAAATATAATATACATAAAAAAACAAAAATAAAAAAGCTTATCTAAGAAGATAAGCTTTAATTTATTTTTTTAATCTAATTAAAATTGCAATTGCAAGTAGTATTAAAAGAATTCCTATTACAATTAATAATATATTTAAAATTGTTGATAAATTTGAATTAGATTCTCGAGAAGAATTAATATTACTTACTGTAGTAGAAGTATTAGAAGTGTTAGCTACACTTGGTGCAGCTGAAACATTTGTAGAATTAGTAGTACTATTATAAGAAGTATAATTTCCATCTTCTTCATCGCTATAATCAGAATCTGTATTAGAACTGCTATTTGTAGAGTTTGAAGAACTATTACTTGTTAAATTAGTATTTGTAAGATCCTCAGAATCTGTTAAATTTAAATCTACTGCATAGCAACTGTTTATTGCCATTAATAAGGATAATATAATTGTTATAATTAATAATTTTAAAGTTTTTAACATATATTTTACCTCCAAAATAATTTGCTATAAGACATGATATCACAAATTACAAAAATATGTCTAGTATTTTAAAGAAAAAGAGTATTACATTTTTATTACAACAAAAAATTTACACAAAATAAAATTATTGATATAATATGTTGTACAATTAATAATAAGATTATGTTGCTATAAATTCAATAATATTTCAATAATAATATTATAGTATATTATTAGAAATTGGAGGTATAATATGCGTATTTTAATTATAGAAGATGAATTTGCATTAGCTGATGCTGTTGCAGAAACACTAAAAAAAGAAAAATTCTTAGTAGATATAAGAACTGATGGAGAAGAAGGAGAATATGAAGCATTAACAGGAATATATGATTTGATAATACTTGATGTTATGCTACCAAACAAAAATGGATTTGAAATATTAGAAACATTGAAAAAAGAAAAAATTAAAACTCCAATAATAATGTTAACTGCAAAATCTGAAATGGACGATAAATTACAAGGATTAGAAAATGGAGCAGATGATTACATAACAAAACCGTTCCATATTAGAGAACTTGTTGCTAGAGTAAAAGTTATATTAAGAAGGAATAAAAATGTTGAAGAATTGAACTGTATTGAATATTCGGATTTAAAATTAGACCTAGATAAATGTCAAATTAAATGTAGAGAAAATTCTATAATAATTAACGGCAAAGAATTAGAACTATTACAGTTATTAATGTTAAATAAGGACCAAGTCGTAAATAGAGAAAATCTAGCAAATAAGATTTGGGGATATGATAGTGATGCTGAATATAACAATGTAGAAGTATACATATCATTTATTAGAAAAAAACTAAAACTTCTAAAATCAAAAGTGAGAATAAAAGCTATAAGAGGAGTTGGATATAAAATGGAGGTTGAAAATGATTAAAAAATTAAAATCAAAAGTATTTCTCATTATAATGTTATCTGTATCTCTAATTTTAATAGGTATTATAGTAATATTTGCATATTTAAATTATAATAACACAATAAATGCAGCAACATCGATGATGGATAGATTTAATGATTTTCCAAAAGAACCTAATAATAAAGACGATACCCATATTAATGATGATCAAATGTCTATGAATTTAGATAATACATACTCATTTATGATTGATAATGGAAAAATAATCGATCATTTTGGTGAAGCTGATAATACAATAGAAGAATATGCTCAGAAGGTGTATAGGCAAAACAAAGAAAATGGAATAATAGAAGACTATGTGTATAAAACAAGAGATATGAAAGATGGAAGAACAACAATTATATTAATGAAGAATGAAGACGTTGTGAATCAAATAAAATATATATATGTTTTTGCTATTATTGGTAGTGTAGTAG
>CAKPRW010000030.1 GCA_934183045.1 uncultured Clostridia bacterium | reverse complement strand
AGATAATAGAGATACAGATATGTTCCCTGGATCATTAATAGATATGTATGAATTTGAAGATAAAAATAAAGAAGCAGAAGAACAAGGAAAACGTCCTGCAACAGGTAAGAGAGTATTACTTGGTATTACAAAAGCTTCACTTGCAACAGATAGTTTCTTATCAGCTGCATCATTCCAAGAAACAACAAGAGTATTAACAGAAGCAGCAGTTAAAGGAAAAGTTGATGACTTAGTTGGATTAAAAGAAAATGTAATTATAGGTAAATTAATACCAGCAGGAACAGGTATGCAAAAATATCAAAATATTCATATAAGTACAGAAAAAGAGCTTGAAGAGACTACTGATGTAGAAGAAAACTTAAATTAGAGATCTAAAAAGTATCAATAGATAAATTCTTGATAAAAAAGACTTTAAAACTTTAAACAATGAAGTTTTAAAGCCTTTTTTTCTTGTAAATGTAGTATTTTTAGGGAATATATGGTATAATATATAAGAGTGATTTATAAATAATATTGACAATAAGAATATTTATCAATAAAATTAAATCATAAAAGGAGAAAATGTATGCAAAGTAACAATAGAAAAGTATTTGATACATTAATGTCAAAAACTAAGATTTATCTATTAATAATACTCGTATTATTAATAATTATTTGTGTTGAAAATCAATATATGATAATTCCATCAATTATTATATATGCATTAATCGTTGTATATTCATACTATGCAAATAATAAAAGAAAAAGTGAAATATCAGAAACTCTACAGGATTTAACGTTAACAGTAGATACAACAGCAAAAACAAGTTTAATAAATTCACCATTTCCATTAATAATTTTACAAACAGATGGAAGTACAATATGGAGAAGTTCAAAATTTAATACAGAATTTGCTAATGTGGATATTAACAAATATATAAATGACTTAACATTAGACTTAAAAAGTGAAATTGATAATAGAAGTGATAAAAATAACAAAGACATTGAGAGAAAAATAAAAATTGATAAAAAAACATATGTAATAAAAGGTAGATATGTTAACTATAGAAATAAAGACAGAGAAAAAAAGAATAAAAAAGAATATATGATAATTTTATATTTTATTGATGATACAGAAAATATAAAATTACAAAAAGAATACAAAGATTCTAAAACTTGTATAGGTATGTTAGTGGTAGACAATTATGAAGAAACAATGCAAAGTATAGAAACTGAAGAAAAACCACAAATTATTGCTGAAATAGATAAATGTATTTATGATTGGGCTAATTTAACAAATGGAGTATTAATAAAACAAGATAAAAACAGATATATATACTTTTTTGAACAAAGATATTTAGAGGCGTTAAAAGAAGATAAATTCAGTGTGTTAGACAAGATAAAAGAAATAAATACTAATGAAAAAGTACAATTTACACTAAGTATAGCTATATCTAATGAAGGTAATACAGACAAAGAAAAATATAAATCTACTCAAGCAGCAATGGATATTGTATTAGGTCGTGGAGGAGATCAGGCTGTAATTAGAGAAAATCAGATTTATAAATTTTTTGGAGGAAGAGCACAAGAAGTTGAAAAAAGAACAAAAGTAAAAGCTAGAGTAGTTGCACATGCATTAGAAAATTTAATAAAAGATTCTAAGAAAGTAATGATAATGGGACATACAAATCCAGATATGGACTGTATTGGAGCAAGTATGGGAATTTATAGATTAGCTAAAACTCTAAATACAAATGCATATATCATTCATAACGAAAGAACTGCAACTATAAAAGAATTCCAAGATTCTATTGATAAAGATGAAGAATATGAAGATATTATGATCAATAAAGAAGTTGCTATCGAAAATATAGATGATGGAACTTTACTAGTAATTGTAGATACTCATAAAACAAATTATGTGCAAGTTCCAGAATTATTAGAAAAAGCTAAAAAAATAGTAGTTATAGATCACCACAGAAGAAGTGCAGACTATATTGAAAATACAACATTAACATTTCAAGAGGTATATGCATCTTCAGCTGCCGAATTGGTCACAGAACTATTACAATATGTGGAAACAAAGGTGGAATTAAAGACAATAGAGGCAGAAAGTTTATATGCTGGAATAATGGTAGATACTAAAAACTTTACATTTAAAACAGGAGTAAGAACA
The DNA here is from genome assembly GCA_934183045.1 of uncultured Clostridia bacterium. Lineage (GTDB taxonomy): Bacteria > Bacillota > Clostridia > TANB77 > CAG-508 > CAG-269. The sequence continues at coordinate 13,220 of CAKPRW010000030.1, read as the reverse complement.
TTTGAAGCAGCAGCATATTTACGTAGATGTGGTGTAGACATTATAAGAGTAAAAAAATGGTTCCAAGGAGACTTAGACAGTTATAACAAAATTGCTAATATTGTAAAAAAAGCGGAAATAGTAAATAATTCAATAGCAATAGCAATATATGACAAAAAGAAAAAAGATACAAGTTTACTTTGTGCAAAAGCAGCAGATGAACTACTTACAATAAGCAATGTAACAGCATCTTTCGTTATTGGAAATATGGGAGACAAAATATGTATCAGTGGACGTTCAATAGGAGACGTAAATGTCCAAGTAATATTAGAAAAGCTTCGGAGGAGGAGGACACATCACTCTAGCTGGAGCTCAAGTAGAAGGAATGACTATTGAAGAAACAAAACAAGAACTTATAAAAATAATAAATGAATACTTTACAGAAATAGAAAACTAATAAAACTTGTCAAAAGGGCCGGGTCTTTTTGACAAGTTTTATTTTATAATTGTATATAAATTAAAAATAATAAATTGTAAATAGAAATTTGCCAAAAAGACCCGGCCCTTTTGGCAAGTTTTGCTATATTACTTGAAAAAATAGAGAAAATGGTTTACAATAGGAACGTATAAGAAAGGCTGTGATTTTATGAAAGTAATATTAAAACAAGATATAAAGGGTGTAGGTAAAAAGGATCAAATTATAAATGCATCAGATGGATATGCAAGAAATTTTTTGTTTCCTAAAAATATGGCAGTGGAAGCAAATTCTGAGAATATGAGTAAGTTAAAGGCTAAACAAGATTCTAATGCTTTCAAAAAATCTCAAGAGAAAGAAGAGGCAAAAAGAATTGCTGAAAAGGTCTCAAAATTAATCTTAAGAATTCCAGTAAAAGCTGGAGAGAAAGGTAAAATATTTGGCGGAGTTTCTAGTAAAGAAATCTCAGAATTATTAGAGAAAGAGTATAATATAAAAATCGATAAGAAAAAAATAGAATTGAAAGAGACTATTAAAACACTTGGTAGTAGAAATGTTAATATAAAATTATATGAAGGTGTTACTGCTAATTTGAAAATAGATGTTGTAATTAAAGAAAAATAATATTTTAGGAGAGGGTTTTAATGGAAATAGGAAAAGTGCCACCACATGATTTAGAAGCTGAACAAGCTATAATAGGTAGCATGCTCACAGATAAAGATGCTGTTATTTCAAGCATAGAAGTACTAAAAGAAGAAGATTTTTATAGAGAAGATAATAAAGCTATTTATTCTGCAATTCTAAATTTGTATAATAGAGCTGAACCAATAGATATTATTACTGTAAAATCAGAATTAGAAGCAATGGGAAAATTTGAACAAATAGGTGGTTTAGAATATTTGGCTGAATTGCCAGAAAAGGTTCCTACAACTGCGAATGCTTCTAAATATATTAAAATAGTAGAAGAAAAATCAACATTAAGAAGATTAATAAAAACTGCAAACGAAATAATAGAGTTAGGTTATAATCCAACAGAAGAAGTAGAAGACATTATGGAGGGAGCAGAAAAAAAGATATTTAATATTATGCAAGATAAAGGAGAAAAAAGTTATGCTCCTTTAAAAGATGTATTAGTAGACAGTTTTACTCAGTTAGAGGAATTATATAATAGAAAACAACATATAACAGGTGTTCCGACTGGATTTACAGAATTGGACTATAAAACAGCTGGTTTACATGGATCAGAATTAATATTAATTGCTGCGAGACCCGCTATGGGAAAAACAGCTTTTGCATTGAATATTGCCACAAATGCGGCAGTAAGAGCAAAGGTACCAGTGGCAGTATTTAGTTTGGAAATGTCAAAAGAACAGTTGGTAAACAGAATTTTATGTAGTGAGTCAATGGTTGATAGTAATAAAGTTAGAACTGGAAAGTTAGAAGAAAATGATTGGACTAAATTAGCTGAGACAATAGGACCACTATCAGAAGCAGAAATTTATATTGATGATACACCAGGGATATCTGTTATGGAAATAAGAGCCAAATGTAGAAAACTAAAATTAGAAAAGAATATAGGTATGGTAGTAATAGACTATTTACAATTAGTGCAAGGTAGCAATAATAGAAGAGGCGGAAGCCGTGAACAAGAAATATCAGAAATAAGTAGATCATTAAAAATATTGGCAAAGGAACTAGGAGTACCTGTTATTGCACTATCACAATTATCAAGAGCCGCTGAACAAAGACCAGACCATAGACCAATGCTTTCAGATTTAAGAGAATCAGGAGCAATAGAACAAGATGCCGATATAGTAATGTTTTTATATAGAGATGATTACTATAACCAAGATAGCGAGAAAAAGGATATAGCAGAAGTAATTATTGCAAAACATAGAGGAGGATCAACAGGTACAATAGAATTGTTATGGTTAGGAAGCTATACAAAATTCGTTAATTTAGAAAAAAGATTTGATGATTAATATTTATAAATTGAATAAAAAATAAGAATGATTATGATGTAATATTGTAAAATTGTCAAAAGGGCCGGGTCTTTTTGGCAATTTTCTATTTGAGATGGTAAAAATGCTTGACAATGCAGGAAATGGAAAGTATAATGATTCAGATAAGGGGTTATTTATATAAGTGTGGAAATAGGGACAATAAAGAGAAAGGAGCAATAATGAGAATTCCACGAAAATATATAGAAACGTCTTTTTTTCATATTATGGTTCAAGGAATCAATAAAGAATATATTTTTAAATATGAAAATGACAAAAGGAAATACATTAAAATTCTGAAAAACAATAAAAAAGAATTTAGAATCTTAATTTTATCTTATTGTATAATGAATAATCATTCACATTTTTTAATACATTCAGAAAATATAAACGAATTATCGAATTTTATGCATAAAGTAAATATGCTGTATGCAATGTATTACAACAAAGAACACAATAGGATAGGATATGTATTTAGAGATAGATACAAACTACAACCTATAAAAAATGAAGGACATATATTATCGTGTATTAAATATATTCATGAAAATCCCGTAAAAGCAAAACTATGTAGCAACCCAGAAGAATATAAGTATTCGAGTTGTACAGAAAATGAATTTGAAAATAGGGAAATATTAGAAAAAGTAAATGAAATATTACAAAACACTATAAAAGAAGATAAGAAAGAAGACTTTATCTTAATGGAAGAAGTTAGAGACAAAGAAGATCTATGTAAGGAATTAATATGCAATTTTATTGTACAAAATAATATAAATACAAAGGATTTAAAGAAAAATAAAAAAATATTAAACAATATAGTAGTAGAGTTAAACAAAAAATATGGAATATCTTACAGAGTTATGGAAAAATATTTAAATATTAGTAGAGAGACTCTAAGAATTATAGTGAAGAAATATGATGAGGGGAGCAAAAAAGATGAATAATGCATATACCAATAACGAGAATTCAAAAAGAAACACAAAAAATTCACACATTTTAAAAAAGGTTTTAGATACAATTAAAAATTACGATATGATTGAAGAAGGCGATAAAATTGTGCTTGGAGTTTCAGGAGGACCAGATTCAATTTGTATGTTAGACATATTAAATTGTTTAAAAAACAAAAATTGCCAAAAAGACCCGGCCCTTTTGACAAATTTTGATATTGTTGTTGCACATGTTAATCATATGATTAGAGATGAAGCAATTGATGATGAGTTGTTTGTTAAAGATTATTGTGAAAAAAATGGTGTTGAATTTTATTCAAAGAGTATAGATGTTCAAAAACTTGCCAATAATAATAAAATAGGAACGGAAGAAGCTGGAAGATTGGCAAGATATGATTTTTTTGAAGAGGTTTTAGATAGGACAGGAAGTAATAAGATTGCAATTGCACATAATAAGAATGATAAAGCGGAAACTATTATTATGAATCTTTTAAGAGGTAGTGGAGTAAGTGGTTTGAAGGGAATAGAACCTAAACGAGATAAGTTTGTTAGACCTTTGATAGAATGTGATAGATCCGAAATTGAAGAATATTGTAAAGAAAGAGAATTAAATCCTAGAATAGATAAAACTAATTTTGAAAATATTTATACACGTAATAAAGTTAGGAATGTAGTTATTCCGTATATAAAAGACGAATTTAATCCTAATATAATTAATACATTAGATAGATTATCTAAGTTGGTTTGTGAAGAAGAGGAGTATATTGATAAACAAATAAGTAAAATATATAAGAATATAATAATTGAAGAAACAAAGAATAAACAAATAATTCTAGATTTAAAGATGTTTAATAATCAAGAAAAAGTAATAAAATCAAAGCTTGTGTTATATACTATAACAGAGCTTTTAGGAAGTGCTCAAGGTATTGAAAAAATACATATAGAAGATATTATAAAGTTATGTGGTAATAATATTGGAAATAAATATCTTACTCCTAATAAAAAAATAAAGGTTTTAGTAAAAAATCATAAAATTTACTTTTTAAGTCAAGTATAAGTAGCCGTAGCAAAGATTTGGAAAAGGCTAGATTGTAATAAAAAAGTCATATAAAAATTATTGAAAAACAAAATTTTATATGTTATAAATTCAATGTAAATTAAACACAAGGAGGAATTATTTTGAAAAACGGAATTAAAACATTAGCTATGTGGCTAATAATAGGAGTCATATTTATTGTTGTATTATCTTCAATTATGGAAAATAGTGATTCAAAATTAAAATATTCAGAGTTAATTGCTAATATAAACAGTGGTAAAGTAGAATCTATTGAGATTGATTCAGATGGGACTACTGCAACAGTACAATTAAAAGATGAGAAAATTAAAAAAGAAGTAAACATACCAGATATAGAAAGTTTTATGTCTTATACAGAAGATTTCTTAAAAGATGGAGCATTTACACTTGAAGAAAGATCACAATCTATATTTGTTACTATATTAAGTTTATTAACACCATTTGGGTTATTAATTATATTCTTTATATTCTGGTTCTTTATGATGGGTGGATCAAACAATGGTAACCCTGGAAGTAAGACTATGTCTTTCGGAAAAAGTAAAGCTAGAATGATGACACCTGCAGAAAAGAATAAAATAACATTTGAAGATGTTGCTGGTGTGGATGAAGAAAAAGAAGAATTAGAAGAAATTGTAGAATTCTTAAAAAATCCAAAGAAATTTACAGATATGGGAGCAAGAATTCCAAAAGGTGTCTTACTTGTTGGTCAACCAGGAACAGGTAAAACATTATTAGCAAAAGCAGTAGCAGGAGAAGCTGGAGTACCATTCTTTATTATAAGTGGTTCTGATTTTGTTGAAATGTTTGTTGGTGTTGGTGCTTCAAGAGTAAGAGATTTATTTGATCAAGCTAAGAAAAATGCACCATGTATTATATTTATAGATGAAATTGATGCTGTTGGACGTCAAAGAGGTGCTGGATTAGGTGGAGGACATGATGAAAGAGAACAAACACTAAATCAATTATTAGTTGAAATGGACGGATTTGCTGAAAATGAAGGTGTAATAGTTTTAGCTGCAACAAATAGACCAGATGTATTAGATAAAGCATTATTAAGAGCTGGAAGATTTGATAGACAAATTGTTGTCGGATCACCAGATGTAAAAGCAAGAGAACAAATATTAGAAGTTCATAGCAGAAAGAAAAGATTATCAGATGATGTTGACTTAAAAGTAATTGCTAAGAATACTTCAGGATTTGCAGGAGCAGATCTAGAAAATGTATTAAATGAAGCAGCACTTTTAGCAGCAAGAAGAAATTTAAATGAAATTGGAATGAAAGAAATCGAAGACGCCATGGTAAAAGTAACTATGGGACCTGAAAAGAAGACTAGAGTAAGAAGTGAAAAAGAAAATAGATTAGTAGCATATCATGAAGCAGGGCATGCTGTTGTAAGTCATTACTTAGAAACACAAGATCCTGTACACCAAATATCAATAGTACCAAGAGGAATGGCTGGTGGTTATACAATGTATAGACCAACAGAAGATAAATCATTTATGTCAAAAACAGAAATGGAAGAAAACATAGTATCTCTTCTTGGAGGTAGAGTAGCAGAAGCACTTATATTAAATGATATTTCAACAGGTGCAAGTAATGATATAGAAAGAGCAACAAAAATTGCAAGAAGTATGGTTACTAAATATGGTATGAGTGATAGAATAGGAGCATTAATGCTTGGTTCTAGCCAAGAAGAAGTATTCTTAGGAAGAGATTTTGCACAAAGCAAAGAATATTCAGAAGAAACAGCTTCTATAATTGACGAAGAAACAAAGAAAATAGTTGACACAGGATATAATAGAGCAAAACAAATTTTATCAGATAATATTGATAAATTACATCAAGTAGCAGGTATACTTTTAGAAAAAGAAAAAATCGAAGCAGAAGAATTCGAAGCTATTTTTGGAGAAAATAATGACTAGATTATATTAAAATACAATGAAAGATATAAAAAATAAAAAGCAAGTTATTTATTATAGTAACTTGCTTTTTATTATGTGAAAATTTAGATATTTTATATCGAAAAAAGATCACCTTTTCAATTTGGATAACATAAAATATATCAAAATAATAAGTGAAAGGTGGTAAACTAATGGCTGAATACATAATAAAAGGAGGTAAGAAAGTTCTTGGAGAAGTAGCTATTTCTGGTTCGAAAAATGCAGCATTGCCTATAATTGCTGCAAGTATTTTAAACAGTGGAAAAACTACATTATATAATGTACCTAATATACATGATACTCAAATGATGTTTGAAATATTAAAAAAAATAGGAGGAAGTGTAACAAAAAAGAAAAATAAAATAGTTATAGATACTAGCAAAATTCATAAATATGAAATACCTGAAAATTTAATGAGACAAATGCGTTCATCAGTAATAATTGTAGGAAGTTTGCTTGGAAAATATAGAGAAGCAACATTTTCATATCCAGGAGGATGTGATATTGGAACTAGACCAATAGATTTACATTTAAAAGCATTTGAAAAAATGGGTGTAAATATTAATAAAAACTATGGAAATATTACATGTACTTGTGATAAAATAAGGGGAGAAAAAATAGATTTAGATTTCCCAAGTGTAGGAGCAACAGAAAATGCAATACTTGCGGCATGTTTGGCTGAAGGAAATACAATAATAACAAATGCAGCAAGAGAACCAGAAATTATAGATCTTCAAAGATTTTTAAATAAAATGGGAGCAAAAATAAAAGGTGCGGGATCTAATCAAATAGAAATTATTGGTGTGAAAAAATTACATGATGTCAGTTATAATATTATGCCAGATAGAATAGAAACAGGAACATTTCTATGTCTAGCTGCAATGACTGGAGGAAATATTAGACTAATCAATACTGATTGTGAAACAATAACGCCAGTAATTGATAAATTAGAAGAAGCAGGATGTAAATTAAAAACAAGTAAAAATGAGATAGAAATAAGTGCTCCGAAAAAAATAAAAGCAGTTAATATCAAAACAATGCCTTACCCAGGATTTCCTACAGATATGCAGTCAATATTTGCAACAACAATGACAACAGCAAAGGGAACTTCAATAGTTGTTGAAAATATTTTTGAAAATAGATATAAATATACACAGGAACTAGTAAGAATGGGAGCCAAAATTAATGTTGAAGGAAAAACAGCAGTAGTAAAAGGTGTAAGAAAACTATATGGAGCAAATGTAAAAGCAACAGATTTAAGAGGAGGAGCTTCGTTAGTATTAGCTGGAGTGGGAGCAAAAGGTATTACAAAAATAGAAAATATAGAATATATTTTAAGAGGATATGAAAAATTTGATCATAAATTACAAGAAATAGGTGTAGACATCTTATTAAAATGAATATAAAAGGGTGTAATTGCTAACCACTTACACCCTAAAATAAAAGGAGGAGAGTAAATTGCCTAGGAAAATAAAAGATAAAAATATTGATTTATATTACATGCAAAATGGACAAGATGTCGAAGAAAAAATTGAAAAAAGAAATAAAGCAAGAAAAAGAATAGAAAGAGAAAAAAGAATAAAAAATAAAAAACAAGAAAATAACTTTGATTTGGAAAATGAAGCTGTTATACAGATGACTAACAAAAACAACCTAAAACAAGAAGAATTTAAAAGAAAACAGGAAGTAAGAAATCAAAGAAAGAAACAGAAAAAAATTAGAAAAGTAAAATTTTTATTAAAACTAATAATATTTCTAGGTGCTATTGTAGGTAGTACAATATTTGCAATGACTTCTCCAATATTTAATATTAAAGAAATAAATGTAACAAATAATACAATTGTAAGCAATGAAGAGATTATTAGTTTATCAGAATTAAAATTAGACCAAAATATATTTAAATTCAGTAAAAATAGTGTATCAAATAAAATTAAACAAAATGCTTATATAGAAGATGTAAAAATCTATAGAAAAATACCAGGTACTTTGCAAATTGATGTAACAGAAAGAGAACCCAAATATAGTGTTGAATATATGGGAAAATATGCATATATCAATACACAGGGATATATACTAGAGATTTCAGATGATAGTAAAGGACTAATAATCATACAAGGAATTACTACACAAGAAGATCAAGTACAACCAGGAAATAGATTAGACAATGATGATCTTTTAGATTTAGAAAATATAATGAAAATTATGAATGTTATGAAAGAAAATAATTTAGGCGATAAGGTCACTAGTATTGACATAAGCAAAAAAAATGACTATAGTTTATATATGCAAGAAGAGAAAAAAAGAATTCATTTAGGAGACACTTCCAACTTAGGAAATAAAATGTTATATGCTATTGCTATTATGGAGCAAGAAAAAGCAAATGAAGGTGACATATATGTCAATGGAGATTTAAATAATAAATTTCAGCCATTCTTTAGACAAAAAGTATAGAGCAATTTCAAGAGTAAATAGAGATAATTTGATAAGAGAAAGTTCTTACATAATTATAATATGGAATAAGAGGTGATAAACAATGAATAAGAAAGTTATCAGTATAGTATTAGGAATCATGTGTTTTGCTTTAACACTTGGAATATTTGTGCAAATAAGAACTGTCAAAGAATCTAATTCTACAGTTAGTCAAAATTATGAAGAAAATAATTTAAGAGCAGAAGTTTTAAAATACAAAGAAAAATATGAAAACAAATATAAAGATTTAGAAAAAGCAGAAGATCAACTAGAAAAGGAAAGACAAAATTCTACGCAAAATAATGAACAATTAGAACAAAAAGAAGCAGAAATACAACAAGGAAATAAAATGATAGGAGCAACAGATGTAACTGGACCAGGAGTAATAGTAACTCTTAGTGATAGTAAAAAAGATGCAAGTACGGTATTAAATCCAAGTTCTTTGTTAGTGCATGATGCAGATGTATTAAGTGTTATAAACGAATTAAAAAATGCAGGAGCAGAAGCAATATCTATAAATGAACAAAGATTAGTACCAACAAGTAGTATTTCTTGTGGAGGGAACATTATAGATATAAATGGAGAAAAAGTAGGAGCACCATTTGTTATCAAAGCAATTGGATTACCAGAGCAACTTGCAGCATTATCTAGACAAGGTGGTTATCTAGAAATATTAAAAAATGCAAGTGTTGGTGTAGAACTAAAAAAATCTAATAGTATTACAATACCTAAATATACAGGAGTTATTGCTTATAAGTATGCTCAAACAATTGAGTAGTTAGGAGGTTATCATGAAAGCAAATTTTAAAAAGGGCAAAGTTACTATGATAATAACAATAGGAATAGCGTGTTTTGCTTTGGCATTAGTTATGTCAATGCAGTTTAAAATAGTTAACGAGACAGATATTACATCAATTGAAAACATGAGAGAAGCAGAATTGCGAACAGAATTAGCTAATTGGAAATCTAAATATGAAGAAACAAACCAAAAATATGAAGAAATATCATCTAAAATAGAAGAATATAAACAAAACAAACAATCTAATGAAGAAACAGAAAAACTAGTAGATGAAGAATTAACACAGATAAATATGTCAGCAGGAAAAACAGACGTGCAAGGTGAAGGAATAGAGATTACTTTAAAAGATACGGATAATGAAGAAATTAGCAGAATAAGTTCTGATGACTTACTATTAATTGTAAACTCATTAAAATCAGCAGGAGCAGAAGCTATTTCAATAAACGATGAAAGAATTATAAATATGTCAGATATCGTAGATATAAATGAATCTTTTATAAAAATAAATGGACAAAGAATTGTTGGACCATATATTATAAAAGCTATAGGAAACCAATCATACTTAGAAAGTGCTTTAGTAGGAAATGGTGGGCCAGTTGATGAAATGAAAAAGATAGGACAAGATGTTAGCATAAGCAAAAACAATAAAGTGAAAATATTAAAATATAATAAAGAAATTAAAATTAAATATATACAATAATAGAGTTAGGGGGAATAAAAATGATTTTTATAGCAATATTAATAGGATGTGTTGCAGGAGCCTTAATTGGAATGAATGTTCCTATGATTTCATATACATATTCTAGTTATTTAGCTATTGCAATTATTGCAGCGTTAGATTCGGTATTTGGAGGAATTACATCAGTAATTAAGAGAAATTTTGATTTAAAAATATTTGTAACAGGATTTTTTGGGAATGCCATTCTAGCTATATTGCTAACCATATTAGGACAAAAACTAAATGTAGATATTTACTTGGCGGCAATTGTTGTATTTGTAGGAAGAATGTTTGTTAACTTAGGTATAATAAGAAGATACTATGTTGATAAATGGTCAAAAATGATAAAAGCTAAAGAAGAAAATGGAAATAAAGATATACAAAGTTAGGCAGGATAAGCTCTTGCCTAACTTGTTTTAATAATTAAAGATATTATATTACAGAAACATTACAAAAATATTACAAAAATATAACAGATTCTATTGACATTTTTTTTAAAATGTAATATATATACACTTAGAAAAAATTATACTAATAAATGGAGGAATTAACTTGGCAATAGGAGATATCATAGTAGGTATAGACATAGGAACAAGTAAAGTTTGTACAGTTGTAGGGGAAGTCAACAACTTTGGACAAATAGAGATTATATGTAATACCTCATATAAATGTAGTGGACTAAAAAAAGGCAAAATAATAAATGAAGAAGAAATTTGTCTATGTATTGCTAAAACTATAAAAGATGCTGAAGAAGAAACAAATTTGAAAATTAATTCTTCATATGTAACAATTCAAGGAAAATATGTAACAATAGTCCAAAATAGTATAACAAAAGAAGTAAAAGATAAATATGCTGGAATATCAATAAAAGATGTTCAAAACGCAATTATGCAAGTAAAAGATATTGAAATTCCTGACGAAAAAACACTAATTGATATAGTTCCTGATAAAATAACTCTAGAAAACGGAACAGTAGTAACAGATCCTGTGGGAAATTTAAGTTCACATTTTACAATAAGTGCACAAGTAATCCTAGCAGAAAAAGAATATGTAAGACAGTTAAACAACATATTCAAAAAAGCAGGATTGGAAATAGATGGTATAGTTCCAATTGCTTTAGCTGAAAGAAATTTAGTATTAGATAAAAACGAATTGCATGATAATGTTATGTTGTTAGATATAGGGGCAGGAAATACTGATATAGGTGTTTTTGAAGGATCAACATTCATGTATACAAACTCTATTCCAGTTGGAGGAGACAATATTACACATGATATAGCATTGGTTCTAAACATATCAGAAGAAGAAGCTGATAAACTAAAAAGACAATATGGTTTAGCTTTAAAATCATTTATAGATAATGATAATGATATTATATTAAATACATCTAAAGACGAAAACAAAAACAGAATTATAAAAAGTTCTGAACTAATAGAAATTATAGAAGCAAGAATTGAAGAAATATTTTCTATAGTAAATAAGGACATTATGAATCAAGGAGTAAAACAAAAAATAAATAATGTAGTATTAACAGGACAAGGAATAGTAAATATCAATAAAAGTGATGTGGCTGGAAAAATCAACTTAAATATTCCTGTAAAAATATCAACTGGAAGATTAATTAGTACTATAAAACCAGCATATAGGACAAGCTATGCATTAGTAAGATATGTTGCAGCAAGGCCATTTGCTAAAACTGTATCAAGTGATATTGATACACAAAATAATGAAAGTATAATAAAAACTATATTTGAAAGAATCAAAGAATTCTTTTACTCATAGAAGTCATTAAATTTTAAAAATATATAATTATAATTACAACCGAAAACGTAATAATAAAAGATAATAGTTTTAGAAAGGGAGGAAAAACTAAATGATGGATTACAATGACGATAATAACAATTTTGCTATGATGGATGGAACAGCGACAATTAAAGTTATAGGTGTAGGAGGAGCTGGAAACAACGCTGTCAATAGAATGATTGATGCAGGAATAAAAGGTGTTGATTTTATTGCTGTTAATACAGATAGACAAGCACTTCAAACTTCAAAAGCAAACACAAAAATTCAAATAGGGGAAAAAATAACAAGAGGATTAGGAGCTGGAGCAAACCCAGATATTGGAGCACAATCAGCAGAAGAAAGCAAAGCTGAAGTTGCAGAAGTATTAAGAGGAGCAGATATGGTATTTGTAACTGCCGGAATGGGTGGAGGAACAGGTACAGGTGCTGCACCAATAGTTGCTCAAGCTGCTAAAGAAATGGGAATATTAACAATAGGTGTTGTTACAAAACCATTCACATTTGAAGGTAAAAAAAGATTATCACAAGCTGAACGTGGAATTGAAAGTTTAAAAGGTAAAGTAGATACATTAGTAGTAATACCAAACGATAAATTACTACAAATAATAGATAGAAAAACATCTATAATTGAAGCATTCAAAATGGCAGATGATATTCTAAGACAAGGTGTTCAAGGTATATCAGACTTAATTGCTATACCAGGACTTGTTAACTTAGACTTTGCTGATGTTAAAACAATAATGTTAAACCAAGGAATGGCACATATGGGTGTTGGTAAAGCATCAGGAGAAAATAGAGCAGAAGACGCTGCTAAAGAAGCAATTCAAAGTCCATTATTAGAAACTTCAATAGAAGGAGCTAAGGGAGTTATAATCAACATTACAGGTGGAGAAGATTTAGGATTACACGAAGTAAATACAGCAGCAGAATTAGTTCAACGCAGTGTTGATCCAGAAGCTAATATTATATTTGGTACAGTTACAGATAGTAATATGACTGATGAAATCCAAATTACA
>CAKPRW010000029.1 GCA_934183045.1 uncultured Clostridia bacterium | reverse complement strand
ATATTAATTTAGAAAAGCCAAGATTTAACTTTATGTTTTTTCTTAATGCTGTAAATGCTATTGTAAATGCTATTATGTGACAAACTACAGAAGCAATAGCTGCACCATTAACTCCTATAGATGGTATCGGTACTAAAATTAAATTTAATATAAGTTTAGCTACTACCCCGACACCCTAATGATATTGTTGGAATAGTTAACTTTCCATATCCCTGCAACGCTCCATTTATTGTTTGATCTAATATTGTAAATATTATTGTAAGAGAACTTATTTGCAAAATAACAGCTCCATCGCTTGCTTTTGGAAATAACAAATTTAATATTTCACCTGAAAAAATAAACATCCCTACTGTACATGGCAAGCCTATTAACATAGATAATAATAAAGAAAATGATGTTCTTTTTGTTATTGTTTCACTATCTTTTTTTGCTTTTGCAGCTGAAATTGCTGGAACTAATGCTGTTGCAAAAGCTACATTTATTGATAATGGTAAACTTGTTAAAGTATCTACTTTTCCTCCTAAAATACCATATTGTGCGGTTGCTATATCCTCTGGCAAAAATTGTTTTAAACTTCTTACTACTGTAAATGAATCTATGTTTTTATTTAATGATGACATTATTGCAGTTAAGGCTATTGGTGTTGATACTAATAATACTTTTTTAATTATACTTTTTACTCTTTCATATTTATAATTTACTGTTGATTTTATCTCTCTTGCTCGTTCTCTTTTTTCTGTTTGATAATACATATATAAATATCCGAATCCTGCAAATGTTGCAAGTGTTGTTGCAAGTGTTGCTCCTGCAGCCATCCATTCTGTTGAAACATGTGATATTATTGCTACTATTTCTACTATAATTATTGTTAATACTGTTTTAAATACTTGTTCTAATGTTTGTGATCTTGCTGTAGCTTTTAATTCTTGTCTACCATTAAAATATCCTCTCATAACAGATGCTATTGCTACAAAAAATATTGCTGGTGATAATGCTACTAATGTCATTTCTGCTTCTGGTATTTGTAACCAATTATGTGCAATTACATGTGCTCCTAAAAATAGTAGTAGACTACCTACTAATCCTATTACTGCAAATGTTGCAAATGCTACTTTAAATATTCTATATGCTCCTCTATGGTCCCCTATTGCTACTTTTTCTGATACGAGTTTTGATATTGCATTTGGCACACCTATTGATGATATCGTTAATAACATTGCATATATTTGATAACTACTTGATACTATTCCATTTCCTTTGTCCCCAAACCCTTCTCTGTTTGTTAAATAAAGTGTATATACCATACCTAATAATTTTATTAGTACTTGTGAAAACATTAGAGTTATTACTCCTTGTAAAAATCCCTGTTTATTTGTTTTTCCTACTTCTCTATTTTTTGTTTTAGTCATTTACTCCCTCCTTTTTGTGTAATTTACTACTATTAATTTTATGCATATTTTTTCTTTTAATAGTATTTTTTATATTATAAATTCAAAAAAATTTTTTATCAATAGTTTTTATCAATTTTTCAAAAAATTATTGACAAATGGCTATTTTTGTAATAAAATAGGTAAGCATAAAATAGTTTGAAACTTAAAACCATAAGTTTCTCCCCGGTAACTTTGGTAATAAGTTCATATAAAATTTAAAATAAATAGGAGGGTATTATCAATCATGAATAATACAACATATAGCGCTAAAAAAGGCGAAGTAGAAAGCAAATGGTATATTATTGATGCAGCTGAAAAACCATTAGGTAGAGTTGCTACAGAAGCTGCTAAATTATTAAGAGGAAAACACAAACCAACTTTTTCACCAAATATTGATCCAGGTGATCACGTTATTATAATTAATGCAAAAGATGTTATTTTAACAGGAAATAAAATGGACCAAAAAATTTACAGACATCATTCAGGTTACATTGGAGGAATGAAAGAAGTTCCTGCAAAAGTAATGCTTGAAAAAAATCCTGAAAAAGCTATGACATTAGCTGTAAAAGGAATGTTACCTCACAATTCTTTAGGAAGACAAATGGCTAAAAAATTAAGAGTATATGCAGGTAGTGAACATGAAAATCAAGCACAAAAACCAGAAGTATGGGAGGTAAATGTATAATGGCTAAAAAAGAAAATATAGTTTTTTATGGTACAGGTAGAAGAAAAAATGCTATTGCTAGAGTTAGACTAGTTGAAGGTTCAGGAAAAATAACAATCAATGGAAAAGATATTGACGAATTTTTCGGAATGGAAACATTAAAAGTTATAGTAAGACAACCATTAACAGTTACAAACACAACAACAAAATATGATGTTATAGTAACTGTAAAAGGTGGAGGATTTACAGGTCAAGCTGGAGCAATAAGACATGGAATCGCTAGAGCATTAAATGAAGCTAATAGTGAATATAGACCAGAATTAAAATCAAACGGATTCTTAACAAGAGATCCTCGTATGAAAGAAAGAAAAAAATACGGTCTTAAAAAAGCTAGAAAAGCACCACAATTCTCAAAAAGATAATATATTTACAAATATATCAACCTCGGAATTTTTAATAATTCCGAGGCTTTATTTTGCATTAAAATATCAATATATATAAATTATATTTTATCTCTTCACATTTTCATATAAAGAAGCATCTATTTTATCATTCAAAACATCTTCTATTTCACATATCCCCTTAGCTAACCTTTCCTTTTTTAACTTCGGTAACTTCTTTATATGATATTCCAATTTAGAAGCTAGCGATTTAGTAGAAGTTTTCCAAACCCTTTCTAACATCTTAGGAGTATGACTACTAGTATACTTTGCGCATTTCTCTCCCTTTTCAAAATGTTCTCTCATCCTGCGTTCCACATCTGTTGTTATTCCTGTATATATAGAATCATCCTCACACCTCAACATATAAATATAATACATATCCCTAACCTCTTTTTTAAATACTCTTCTTTAGCATTATATCATATTTTCATCTCAAATTGCTAAAAGTTGCCAAGAGGGCCGGGTCTTTTGGGCAATAAAATTATATTCTAACTTATAACTATAAATTTAAAATTTTGTATAAAAAAATTGCCAAAAAGACCCGGCCCTCTTGGCAACTTTTGGCAATTTTTTCGATTATTCTATTGTTTCAATTGCATCACTGGTTCCGTTTATTCCTTCTAGATTGTAATATGTACTTGGAATGTTTCCTACAATTACATTTTCTACTAAAAGAACTTGATTTGTTATTTCTCTTTCGATATTGTCAAATGGTGTTAATATATTTACTTTACATTTAACTTGTAAATATACCCTATGAAGTGTTTGGTTTATTCCTTGTGAACTAAATTCGCTTTTTAAGTCTGTTTCTACACTTCCTATTGAAGAGATACGTATTTTTACTCCTGGTCCCCTACCAGCTAACATTTTAAAACCTGTAAAACTTCCTAAAGCTATTTCTATGTTTTCTCTTCCTCGATTATCGATTTCGTTTTGAATTTTTACTGCTACATCTGATATTATTTCATTAATTGGAATTATATTAGATTTTATCATAGTTATATTACCTTGATTATCTTTTTCTATTGTAAATAATTCATCATAAGAATGTTCTTTCATTACATTAGTTGCCTCTTCATTAGATATGATAGTTGCAATTGACCTAGCTCTATTTTCACACAATGTATCAAAAATAGGTAAAACTGCATTTAGTACTAGTTTTACTATACTAAATGCAATAGTTAAAATTAGAAATATTGTTACAATTTTTCTTCTATTCTTTTTTTTGATCTTTTGATTTTTGTCTATTAATATTTGCGGTATTCTTATTCGTGGTCTTGAATAAATTTTATGCATAGCTTACAACTGAAGGACTTTGTCTATTATTTACCTTTTTTACATATTTAGGTATATATAATTTTTGTCCTACATCAATTTTATTTTCATCTTCTATTCCATTTGCTCTTACTATATCATCTACTGTACTTCCAAATTTTTTAGCTATTTTCCATAATGTATCATCTTTTTTTACTATATATAAAATCAAACTATAATCTTCTGCTTCTCTTTCTCCATTTGTTTGTATTTCATCCATTATGTTTAAATTTGTATCACGATAAGAATCCATATTCATTAACATATCTATATTACTTGTTACTATTCCCCCATCTTGAACTATAAAGTCTTGATTTGCTATTTCTATATCCATATTAGTATTCATATTTTCCCCATTTTCTATATTCTCAACTGCATACTCAAATGGAATTTCTGCATTTTTAGTATCTATTTCAAAATTTGCATTTGCTATAATAAATCTTAATTCTATTTTTCCTTCATATATGATTCTAGAATTTAATTTGTTTTCTTTTTCAATTATTGGGTTAACATCTACATCAATAATATTCTTATTTTCTATTCCTTCCAAACTTACTTTTTCTCTTATTTGTTTTACCTCTTTATTACATTTTTTATCTGTAATTGTATTTATTTTCTTTTTATTAAATTCTAAATTTTCACATGGACTATATAAATCTTGAATTAAATTTATTCTTTTTTCCTCATAAACAACTGCTGTTACTCCAAATTCTATTTCAACATATATAGAATGTTCATCTGATGCATTTGGTTTTACTACTATATTTTTTATTTCATATTGAATATCACATATGTTCTCTTCTGTGATGTTTTGAATATCAATAAATCCTACAACAGGTATTCTTGCAGTAACACAATTTATTCTGTTATCCTCTGTTAAGTACATTATCTTAACTTCCGCTTCCGCTTTAGTTAATATTTTGTTATAGCTAACTTTGATATCCTTATCAC
This sequence comes from uncultured Clostridia bacterium, assembly GCA_934183045.1. Classification (GTDB taxonomy): domain Bacteria; phylum Bacillota; class Clostridia; order TANB77; family CAG-508; genus CAG-269. The sequence continues at coordinate 10,605 of CAKPRW010000029.1, read as the reverse complement.
AAATACAAATATTACACTTTAAAATTTCTGCTAGATTATCTATATTATCAATAGCAATTGTATCCTTTGCATATATCTTATTTTCTCCCATTCCAACTAAAGAATTTACTTTTAATTCTTCATTTAACATTTGTATTTCATCTGCATTTTGTATACTATTTACAATTTCAATATCTTCATTAGAATAAATTTTTATATTAACCTCTAATGTAGCTTTTACCCCTACTTTTCTACCATTAATAACCTTTGATTCTATTGATTTTAATTTAACATCTAATTTACAATTCATTCCTGATACACAATTAGGAACCTGTATTGTTTCTGAAAAATCGATACTTGTATTTATCCCTCTTACTTTATTTTCGCTATCATCTGCTAAATACATAATATACGCATTTATATTACCATCCATTCTAATTTTATCATCTAATACTTCTTTTTTATATATACAAACAACCCCACTTGTACAAATTGTATTCAAAATATCTGGTTTAGAATCTGGAACTATCATATCTCCTTCAACTAGTAAAACTTCTTTTTTTGTTGCTACTAATTTGTTTACACATAAATTTTCTTTTACTGTATCTACAACCATTGTTTTGACCTCCTTTATTTTTCTTTATACATTCTTATGATGAGATCAATTATTTTATGACCATTAAATAAAGAAAAAAGACAGATATTACTCTGTCTTTTCTTTATTTACTTAAATTATAATGATGCTTTTCTCTTTTTTATCTCTACTGGAGGTGGAATTAATGGACTATAAGAATCCCCATCAAATACTTCCACTTCAACAGTCCTTGTTAAAACATCTGTATAACTATATGTTACATTTCTATCATTTTCCTCATATTTAACTACAAAAATATTTGGATATGCTTTTTCTATAGTAGCTTCTTTTTCAAAGACTTTGCTTCTTCCCAAAGATCCTTTGACAATTATCTTTTGACCCACTTTCTCTAAGATGTCAGTTTTTAGATTTGCTATGTCTGTTCTACAAATCATGCTATCACCTACTCCCTTAAGATGGCTTGATTATAGCATTTTTAGTGCAAAAAGTCAAAAAATGTTATTTATTATCAAATCTATACAACCCACTGTTTAAAAGGGTTTTAGCGTTTTCATCTTTCGTTTTTACATTTATATTACAGTTATGTTACAAGTATGTTACAAATGTGATTTTTTCTATTCTCTAACCATTTTTCCATTAGCACCTATACCACTTACTCCTCTTTTACCATCTCTTAATTCTCTTGCTATATCATCAATTGTAATATATTTATAATTCTCAGTATAAGCCACTTTTTCAGCAACTATTAGGGGATCTAAAAAATCAATTAATATTCTTGCAGGTGATGAAGCAAAATTTGCTCCCGCTGAAATAATTGCTTCAAAATAACTTTGACAAGCCCCTGCAAATATTACTAATTTCTTATTTTTTTCCTTATCATATCTTCTTGCTTCCTTTACAGTATTTATAAAATACCTAGAATTTCTATAATTATAAATATTTTGATAATCTCTTCCTTTTTTTATCATTCCATCATGTCCAGTTATAACTAATATATCAGGATTGTTAAGTTCCAATAAATTATATACTACTTTAGGTTGTTTATACTCGGGAATATTCTTCACTACAGCATTCAGTCCTAATTTTTTATAATACCAATATGATTTTTTACTATATTTTCTGTCTCCATCCAAATGTAATATCTTTCCTGTTACTATTTTTTCTCTGCTTCTATTATTTTTAGTCAATACTCCTATTGTATAATTTTCATCTTTATTACCAATTTTACTTTTTTCTATTCGCATTTCTATGTCATTTTCTACTTCTTCTATTGCATTTTTTATTTTATCTTCACTAATCAACTCCAAATCTTCTAAATCACTATCCGCTTCTACTCTTTTTGTTATTCCTTTTAAAATTGCTATTTTACCATTTTTAGTTGCTAATATATTTCTAACAGTGAATATAATATCTTTTCCATAAGACTTTCTTCCTACTATATCACCTTTATTTATTTTATTCATCTTATCACCTCACCAATTGGCTATTATATTTTATGTCAGTTTTTGTCATTTAGTGATAGCTATTTATAAAAAAAAGACATTATAAATATAAACGGATTATATTTATAATATCTTTAAGCGTAATTATTTTAACTATATATAACTAGGTATTTTTATGTACTAGCTTACTATACTTCATCTTTGTCGCCATTCCACCTCTAATATGTCTTTCCGCCTTATTTTCATCTAGTACCATTCTAACCTCTTTTGCTAAACTAGGATTTATCTTTTTTAATCTTTCAGAAACATCTTTATGTACTGTTGATTTTGATATTCCAAATTTCGCAGCAGCTCCTCTTACCGTATCTTTTGAATCTATAATATAATGTGCCAACTGTATTGCACGTTCTTCTATTGATGAAATTCGCTTCATATAAAAACCCCCATCTTCTCAAGTAGAATACTTTTGTTTAATTCTATTCTGATTAAATCATTGTTAGAACTTTTTATTCATTTATAACTTGATAGATGTTTTTTCAAAGCAATTATTTCTTTCATTACAATTATATAACAATTCTATAAATATATTGAATAAGATTTCATCTTATGATATCTTTAACATAATATGAAAGGAGAATTTTGATGAAAAAACACATAAGAAAACTAACCATAATTTTATTCATACTTATATTTACCATATCATTTTCAAGTGTATATGCTTCAAATAATTTACAAGATCTACTAAACACTGTCGAATATTCGGAAAATTATAAAAAATATTTAGAACTTAGTGATGACGAAAAATCAAACGTCATTGAACCATTAAAATATGATATTAAACCTCAACAAACAAATAGTAATAAATTAAGGACTATGCGTAATCCTTTAAAAACTTTTCAATTACTAAAAAGCTCTCTTCAAAATAAATATTCTTTAAAAGATAAAATCCCTGATAATGTTAAAATAAGAAATCAAATGGACACTAATTCTTGTTGGGCTTTTGCTTACACAGGTGTATTAGAATCTAATTTAGGTTTAAATGATTACCTATCATCAAAACCTGTTACAACATACGACTTTTCTGAAAGACATATGAACTATTCTACCACAAGAAATGCATTTAAAAATGATGCGATAAATTCTTATGGATTTACAAAAACTCTTGATGAGGGTGGTAATTATTTAATGGCATTGTCTTATTTGACTAATGGAATGGGTGCAATTCCTGAATCTGAACTTCCTTTTGAAGACAATGAAGATCCAATTGACATTTCAAAAATACAAAATAAAACTGTTTCTACAACTGTATATGATGCAATACTATTTGGTGATCCTTCAGATGAAAATGAAAAGAATGACTTAATAGTATCAATGAAAGAACATATCTCAAATTATGGTGGTATTTATGCTGGTATTTATGGTTCAGCACTTATTTCTGACAATTATAACAATAAAACTGGTGCCATATATTGCAAAGATTATATTAAAACACCTGCAAACCATGCTGTCACAATCATTGGTTGGGATGATACATATAGCAAAAATAATTTTAACGAAAACTGTCAACCATCAAATGATGGTGCATGGATTGTAAAAAACTCTTGGGGCGAAACACTAACATTAAAATTATCAGATACAAAGGAAGATATATACAACGAATACAAATCTGAATGTAACGCTAAAGGATGGAACTCATCTAGTGAAATAACTAACGAATTTGTATTATCTTCTCTTGAGCCAATATGGGGAGACAAAATTACAATTGATGCAAATACAGATTCTATAATTTTAACAATCGGTAATGATGGTTATATGTATGTTTCTTATGATGACGCAAATGTATATCTTTCATTATCTGGAATTCAAAAAGCTTCATCTAAAAAAGACTATTATAATATTTATCAAAATGACATTTTAGGGCCATCTAAACAAGTAGCAATATCTTCTAAAGAAGCATATTTAGCTAACATATTTACAAGAGATTCTAAAGTTACAGAAAGTTTAAATAAAGTTAGTATATTTACTTTTTCTGATACAACTTGTGAAGTATATGTAAATCCAAATAGTTCTGATAAATCTTTAAATAGCCTACAAAAAATAAAATTAACTACTGGAGATTCACAAAAGATCACCCCTGGATATCACACATTAGAATTTGAAACTCCTGTTAAATTAACCGGAAATAGTTTTGCAGTTGTAATTAAAGTTTCAAATGATACAGACATTCAATACGTACCTTTAGAATCAAATATACAATCAGAAGATTCATTTTATGCTTCTGCAATTGTTAACAGCGATGAAAGTTATTTTTCTACAGATTCATATATTTCTAATAACGAATGGCAAGATCTTGCAACTATTGAAAATATAGAATCAAAAGGTAATCTATGTATAAAAGCACTTACAATCAATAGTAATGATAGTAACAATACTAATGCTAATAATAACAATATAAACAACAGTGGAAATAATAATAACGGTACTAATAACAACAATAATAACAATGCCAACAATAATAGTGATGACACAACTAGTGCTCCTACTCCTTCAGACTTTCAAAATTCATCTGCCGAAATTTCTGATATAAATTTCTACTTTTATAGTGAAACACCAGAAAAAGCATATAGTAAAATAAAAATTAAAATATCTAATATACAAATAGGAAATGAAAATGATAGTTATACATACAAATATTATCTTTCTGGAAAACAAGGAGAAACAAATATAGCAGATAACAAATGGAAAGAAGCTAAGGCAGAAAAAGAAAGTGATGGAACATACTCTATTACATTAGATATAAACACTACTGATCTAGATACCAATATTGAATTATCACAATCTGATAATTTATATGTATATATAAAAGAAACTGCAACAAATAATAATAACTCTATCGAAAATATTCATACATTAGAAACCAAAAATAAATCTGGTGTAGAACCAACATTTTATTTAGACGATAAAAAAGTTGATGATTTAGAATATATCTTAAAAATAATTTCTAATACCCTTTTTAATAATGATAATACAAATACTAACGGTAGCAATATTACAAATAACAATATAAATATTCTAAAAGCTTCAACAGATAAAACAACAGCAAATAAAATTCTTCCAGCCACAGGAATATTAACAGTTTCAATAATTGTAATTATAATTTTAATAATTGGTGCATTCTCATATTATAGATATAAAAATATTTTGAAATAAAATAAAAAACATACTTGGATATAATAAATTCAAGTATGTTTTTTTATTTTAAATTTCTTTATTGTTATTATATATATCGTTTAATATTGCATCCGTATAATATTTATCCAAAAATTCGTCTACTACACTATTTGCTGGCACAGAATTTTTTCTTTCATGCTGCCTTACTCCAGCCATCCAAGATATCATAATATCAAACACTAAAAATATCATTAAACATATTGTTAATATTTTCATTTGACTATATTCAAATACTAAATCTAATCTATTTAATAGTGGATATACCATTTTTAGATACAAAACAGCTATTACTCCCCAATAGAAACAATATATAAAACAAGTTCTTCCATTTAAATTCAAGAATTCTGTTGTATAATCCCATGAAATTGTCCCAAAAAATAATTCCTGAAAAAAAGAACATAAATATTCTAAACACCCACCAATAAACATTCCCATAAAAAATGCTTTCTTAGGTTCTTTTACTCTTGATATAAGTATATAATATGCTAATGCCCCTATTCCATATATTTGAATAAATGGTCCATATATAAGGCCTCTTCTTATTGCTAAATTTCTAGTATAAATAAGTCCATATATAATCTCTGCAAAAAAACCAAATATACTACCAATTACAAAAATCCAGAATATTTTCATTATTATATTAATTATTCTGTTTTTTCTTACTATTAATTGTTTTTCCATTTTATTCCCCAATTATTTTAAATTATTGTAATTATACAATATTATAGCTCAATTGAAAAGCCTTTTTTATATTATTATACTTAATTATAATAAATTCTATTTGCAAACTATAATATATCAATAATCTATGTTATAATATTAGCAATTGGAGGTTACTATGCTTAGAATTAGTAATATAAAAATTTTTAAAGATCTTTCTGATGAAGAAATTTTAGATCAAGCTTTAATAAAAAATAAAATAAATAAATCCGATATTCTATCTTGGCAAATATCTAAAAAGTCAATTGATGCAAGAAATAAAGATAATATTCATTACAATTATTCTATAGATATAAAAGTTAAAGATGAAAAAAAATATAACAAATTAACAAAAATATCAGATTTCATATTTCCAAAAATAGAAATAAATAAAACATTTTCCCAAAGGCCTATAATCATTGGTGCTGGTCCAAGTGGGCTTTTCGCAGCTATAACACTCATTGAAAACGGTGTTAAGCCAATAATTATAGAACAAGGTGAAATGGTAGAAGAAAGACAAAAAAGTATTAATAACTTTATGAATTCCGGAAAATTAAATACATTTTCAAATGTACAATTTGGTGAAGGTGGTGCAGGTACATTTTCAGATGGTAAATTAACAACTGGTATTAATAGTCCTTTTTGCAAAAAAGTTCTACAAACATTTGTAAAATTCGGTGCTCCGGAACAAATTTTATACCTTTCAAAACCTCATATTGGTACAGACAATTTGATTAATATACTTAAAAACATTAGAAAATATATTATATCAAATGGTGGTACTTTCTATTTTAATACCAAAGTAATAGATTTTAAAATAGTAAATAATGCCATAACAGCAGTTTATTGTAAAGATACCTCTTCAGTTAAATCTGACAATATAACTGAATTTGAAACAAATCATGTTATACTAGCCATTGGACATAGTTCAAGAGATACTTTTGAAAAAATTCATGAAAAAGGATTCTTACTAGAAAAGAAAAACTTTTCTGTTGGAGTAAGAATTGAACATTTACAAGATCAAATTAATAAATCTCAATATGGTAAAAATCCTAAATTAAATTTACCTCCAGCAGAATATAAATTAGCTTATCATTCTCCTAGTGGTCGTTCATGTTACACGTTTTGCATGTGCCCAGGTGGTGTTGTAATTGCATCATCTAGTGAAAAAAATACAATTGTTACAAATGGAATGAGCACCTTTGCAAGAAATGGAATTAATGCTAATTCAGCTCTTTTAGTAAATGTTACACCAGATGATTTTAAAGATAGTTCACCTTTAGCAGGAATTTATTTTCAAAAAGATTTAGAGGAAAAGGCTTTTTTATTAGGCGGTTCTAACTATTATGCCCCTATTCAAAGAGTAGAAGACTTTATAAAAAACAAAAAATCAATATCTTTTGGTGAAGTTAAACCTACCTATTTACCAGGCGTTACTTTTTGCAACTTAAATAATATACTACCAGAATTTGTTTCCACTACTTTAAAAGAAGGAATTTTATATTTTGATAAAAAATTATCTGGATTTGCAAATCCAGATAGCCTTATGACTGGAGTAGAAACAAGAAGTTCTTCTCCAATTAGAATTGTTAGAAATGATAAGTTGTTATCAAATATTGATGGTGTATATCCTTGTGGTGAAGGTGCTGGATATGCTGGTGGCATTACTTCTGCTGCCGTAGATGGTATAAAATGTGCCATTGCTCTTATGGAAAATCTATAACTTAGTTAATTAATATTAGTTTTTATTATACACATTAAAGAAAAGTAAACATCAAACCTGTTTACTTTTCTTTATATTTTTACATTAATTGTTTTCTAATACAGCTTGTTTATATTCTGTTGATATATTTCTTAAATCTCCAACTATTTCTTTCAAACTTTCTACTAAATAATCTATGTCCTCATTTGTATTTTCCTCACCAAAAGTAGTTCTAAGAGAACCTTGGGCTAACTCTTTTGGCAATCCAATTGCTGTCAACACATGAGATGGATCTGTTGACCCTGACGTACACGCTGAACCACTAGACGCACAAATACCTTTTGCATCTAATTTTAACAATAATGATTCTCCTTCTATAAATCTAAAAGAAAAGTTTGCATTTCCAGGTAATCTAATTTGTCTTGCCCCATTTAATTTAACATATGGAATTTTCTCTTCTACTTCTTTAATATAATAATCTCTAAGATCTTGTAAATGTTTCATATGATGATCCATTTTATTCTTTGCTAATTCACATGCCTTTCCTAATCCTACTATTCCTCCAACATTTTCCGTTCCACCTCTTTTATTTTTTTCTTGATGTCCACCATCCATAAATTTTTCAAATTCTATTCCATTCTTCACATATAATGCACCTATACCTTTAGGAGCATACAATTTATGTCCAGATAAAGACAACATATCTATCCCCATTCTCTTTACATCAATTGGTACATTGCCACAAGCTTGAACAGCATCAGTATGAAATATAATATTATACATTCTCGCAATTTTAGATATCTCAGATATTGGTTGAAGTGTACCTATTTCATTATTAGCAAACATTATACTTATTAATATTGTATCATTTCTTATACTTCTTCTTAATTCTGAAAGATCAACAATTCCATCAGCATTTACATTTAAATATGTTATATCAAATCCTTGTTTTGCTAAAGCTTGGCATGTATGAAGTACTGCAGGATGTTCTATTTTAGATGTAATAATATGTTTTCCTTTTTTTCTATTAGCATATGCTATTCCTTTTATTGCAGTATTATCACTTTCAGATCCACATCCAGTAAAATAAATTTCATTTGGCATACAATTAATTAAACTTGCAACTTTTTTTCTAGCTTCTTCGATAGCCTTTTTTGCATTTCTTCCTATGCTATATAAAGATGATGGATTACCATATTGTTCCTGTAAATAGGGCATCATTTCTTCTAACACTTCTTCTTTAATTCTTGTTGTTGCAGCATTATCAAAATATTTAATATCCATAACTTTTTCCTTTCTCTCTTATATACATATATTATATTCAAATTTTTTTATTATATTTACATTTATTTCTCCTAAAATTTTTTTAATAAAACATTTCTTATCTTGTTTACTCAAATAAAAAAATTGAAGAACATTTTAAAATGAACTTCAATTTTTTTATTTTTTATTTAATTTTTATTATATATAACATTACTTAAATATGTTCTACTATTATCTAAACTAATATTATCCCACTCTGAAGCATTTCCATTATATATAACTTTTATTAAATCTGCCACACAATTAGTAAATGCATCTTTTTCTATAGTTGTTAATGTTGATGGCAATTTTAACAATCTTAATCCTGTACAACCATAAAATGTCATTTCATTAATTTTTGTTACCCCTTCTTCTATTATAACTACAATTTCACTACCTCTTGAGTAATACCACGGTGTGTTAAAATAACTACCTGTTGTATATCCTGATCCTTCTCCTGTTCCTTTTGTAAAGTTAAATTGTTTTATATTACTACATCCATTAAATGCTGGAAAACTTCCATCAGCAACAGCATTAGTAGAAATTGGCATTGTTAATTCTTTTATTCCTATACAACCTCTAAATAAAGAACTATTTAACTTGGTCGTTGTATCTGGTATTACTACTTTATTTATTCCTACACATCCTTCGAATATATTAGATGCTGGATAAGTAATGTTTGCTGGTATTACTACTTCTCCGGTTAATTTCTCACATTTATAAAATGCATATTTTCCTAATTGTGTCATATCAGGTGATAATTTAAATTCACCTGTTACGTTGTTACAATTTAAAAATGCGGACTCTCCTATACTTGTCCATTTTGACATATCTATTTCAGTATTCCAATTATTACATGAACTAAATGTATGCTCTCCTATACTTATTAAACTTGATGGTAATTCTAATGTTTTTAATCCTGTACATTCATTAAAAGTATAACTTCCAATTTCAGTTATTCCTTCTTCCATTGTTATCTCTAATTCATTATTTCTTGAATAATACCATGGTGTATTAAAATAACTACCTGTTGTATATCCTGATCCTTTCCCTGTTCCTTTTGTAAAATTAAATTTATTTAAGCTTGTACATCCTTTAAATGCTGGATTACTTCCACTTCCTATAACATTAACAGAAATAGGAAATGTTAGCTTTTCTAATTCTGTACAATTATAAAATGTTTTACTCCCTAAAGCCGTTACCTTATCTGGAATTGTAACTTCAATCAACTTGTCTTTTTCTGAAAATGCAAAACTATTAATTTGTGTTACATCTAAATTATTATGCTTTTTAGGTATTACTAGTTTTGTTAAATTTCCTGCATTATATACCGCTAGTCCTTCTTCTGAAAATCCCTTAACTGTTGAAGTTGTACTTCCATCTGTCCATGTGAAATAATCCGGATTTGTTTCTTCTGCCCACTTCGCATATAATGTTATATTTCCGCTCATTGTATCATTTGTCCTTAAAACTCTTGTGTCTGAAAAATCACTAGTTTGATACCATCCTTCGAACGAGCTTCCTTCTTTGGTTGGCGTTGGAAACCCTATTACTTCTCCTTTTTTATAACTTGTTGGTGCATCTTCTGGATTTGTTCCTCCGTTCAAATTATATGTTATAGAATTGTCACTTACATCGTCTTCTGTTGTTCCACC
>CAKPRW010000028.1 GCA_934183045.1 uncultured Clostridia bacterium | reverse complement strand
ATCTATGGGAACAACATACTTAAAAATTTGCACTTGTTTATCATTAGGATCAATTGGATACACAGTATATGAAAGATTTTTACAAGCCACTGGTAAAACAATGTTATCAACTATTTCACAAATATCAGGTGCGGTTACAAATATAGTTTTAGATTATATATTTATATTTCCATTAAAGATGGGAGTAGCTGGAGCAGCGTGGGCAACAGTTATAGGGCAATTTATTTCTTTATTTATAGCAATGTTTTTTCACTATATTAAAAACAAAGAAATAAATGGAAATTTAAAATATATTAAACCTGAAATTGGCATAATTAAAGGAATATATAAAATAGGTATTTCTGCTGCAATTATGCAAGCGTTATTATCAGTTATGATGGCGGGAATGAATGCAATACTTGGAGGAGCAAAAGCGGACCCTACAATTCTTGTTGGCTCATTTGGAATATACTATAAAATACAACAAATAGCATTATTTTCAGCATTTGGTTTATCTAATACTATAATTTCTATATTATCTTTTAATTATGGTATGAAAGACAAAGCCAGAATAAACGACTGTATTAAATATGGAATTATTGATACAGCAATGGTAACATTTATTCTAACAATAATATTTGAGATTTTTGCAAAACCACTATCAAGTTTATTTGCATTATCCGGCGGTACAAGTAAAGAAATTATTGAAGTTTGCACGATTTCTCTAAGAATTGCAAGCATAGGATATGTTTTTATGGGATTTTCTGTTGCTGTACAAGGGATATTACAATCACTTGGGTATGCAATAAGACCATTAATCATTTCTTTGTTAAGACTTGTGGTATTTGTATTTCCAGTAGCATATTTATTTACATTATCTGATAATGTAACAAATATAGTTTGGTGGACTTTCCCAATAGCAGAAATCTTAACTAGCATAATTTCAGTATTTATATTAAAAAGAACACATAAAGAAAGAATTGCAATACTTGAAGAAGAGACTGGCACAAATATTATAAATAATAAATTAGTAATTTCTATTTCAAGAGAACATGGAACTGGAGGAAAAGAAATAGCAAGAAAAGTAGCCCAAAAGTTAAGATTAAAATTTTTTGACAAGGAAGAAATCAAAAAATTTGCAATTAAAAGTTCACTGATTGAAAATAAATATAACGATAATGAACTATACAGGTTTTACTTATCTTTAGATGCTGAAAAAGATTCGATTATCAAACAAGCAGAAACAATAAAACTAATTGCTTCTAAAAATGATTGTGTAATTGTAGGTAGATGTGCAGACTATATATTAAAAGATCATCCTAAGTTAATAAAAGTATTTTTATATGCTCCAAGTGAATACAAAATAAGTAAAATAGGAGAAATGTATAATGATACTTATAAAGAAGCACAAAAACATGTAATTCAATCTGACAAATCAAGAGCTTCATATTATGAAATAATTGCAAATAAAAAATGGGGAGAAAAAGAAAACTATGATATTTGCCTTGATTGTTCTATCGAAAATGAGAAAGTAGTAAATATTATTTGTGATTACGTAAAGGAAAAAATAAGTAGTAAAAATAGTTAGAAAAATAAAAGACCAGAAGTACTTTTAAATATAAAAACATTTTAAAGCAGATAGTTATTTGATAATTATCTGCTTTTATGATATAAGAACAATAGATAGTAATTTGAAAGGAAGTTAAGATTTTATGAAATATACTTTTTGTGAAAAAATAATATGGTATGCTATGAGTAAAACTATTATAGATTTTTTTAATAGAAAACATCCTAATTGGGGTATTAAGTCGTTAAAAACCAGGGCAAAGAATCGCTACAAACAAATAGTAGGGGAGTTACCTGACATTGGAAGTATGACAGAAAATTCATTGAGAACTTGCTTAAGTAGTGGCGCTCTTTGGTTAGCATATTATGAAACTTGTGAAGAAAAAATTAAAGATGAAGAATTTGGAGAAATGGTAAAAGAAACAATAAAAGCTCCTATAATAGTAAAAGCATTCTCATCAAAAAAACCATTTACAGAAAAAGCACAATTAAAAAAAGAAGAATCTGTTAAAAGGGATAATACAGCAAGTAATAGTGAATTTAATTGGAAAACAGAATTCATTAAAGGAAGAGATGAGGAAGAATACACTATAATTTATAAGCAATGTGGTATATGTGCTTTGGCTAGAAAATTAAATCATCCTGAATTAGTAAAGTATATGTGTGCTTTGGATATTATGTCTGTTGATATGCTTGGCGGAGTATTATATAGAACAAAAACTTTGGCAGAAGGAAAAGATTGTTGTGATTTTTATATATGTAAAAAAGGATCTCATTGGGATCTAGAAAAACAGATAAATAGTAAGGTGCAGAGAGGTAAAACATATGAAAAATAGAAAAGGAATAATTATAATAGCTATTGTAGTAATAATAATTTTAATATGCCTTTTCTTACAATCGAATACAGAGTTAAAAGGGCTTGAAAAACAAGTAGATAATATTGCATTACCTGAAGATGTTGAAAAGGTTGCATTAAAAAGTAAAATTGGAGATTCAGGAGGAAATGGAAATTATTCAACATGTCGTGTAGTTTTAGTAGTTAAAACAGAAAACTCATTAAATGACTTAAAACAAAAGTTTGAAAGTATGAATTTAAAATTCCCAAATTATTTTAGGAATAATGATAATACACCTGTTTTCTACATTACACATTGCGAAAACAGTTTGTTTAAATCAAGTAGGAATTTTTCAATAAACTTTGATGAATTAGAACATATTGAAAATTATAATAATTACTTTTTTGTAGAATTTGTTGAATAGACAAATTACAATTAATAGTGGATTTGACAAAAGTATAAAATAAAATGCTTTTTTTGACAAAATAGTATTCATTATTTCATTAAATTTCATATTATATATAAATACAATATGAAAGGAGGAATTAATGAATTTTGAATGTTAAAAATAAGAAAGTAGGATTTGTTTTAACAGGTTCGTTTTGTACATTTAAAAAGGTTATACCAGTAATCAAAAAGTTAATAGAATTAGAAGCGGAAGTTATACCAGTAATGTCCTATAACAGTTACAATTTAGATACTAAGTTTGGAAAAGCAGAAGAATTTATAAGTGAAATACAAGAAATTACCGGAAAAAAAATTATCCATACCATTCAGGGAGCAGAACCTATTGGCCCTAAAAAAATGACTGATATTATGGTAATTGCACCTTGTTCACGGAAATACAATGGCAAAGCTTGCTTGTGATATTATAGATACTCCTGCCACTATGGCTGCAAAATCTCACTTGAGAAATCGGATTTCCTTTAGTAATAGCGCCATCAACTAATAATGGATTAAGTGGAAATGCAGAGAACATAGGAAAACTATTAAATAGAAGAAATTATTATTTTGTTCCGTTTAGGCAAGATAATCCAATAACAAAGCCAAGATCAATAGTATTTGATTCAGAATATATAATAAAAACAATAGAAATGGCTCTTGAAGGAGAACAAATTAGTCCGATATTAATATAAATATTTAACAGCTAGAATAGAAGATATCTATTTTAGTTGTTTTTTATATAGTTTATATACTAAAGGTGTTTAAGGAAAAATGCAAATCATATTGCAACAAAATTTTGTTTATGATATAAATAATATATTAAAATAGGAGGGATGCTTTTATGAAAGAAAAAGATGTAGCAGAAAATAATTCAAAAAAAGAAAAAAATAAAAATACATTAAATGAAACAAAGAAAAGTTTCTCTATTTTAGGAATTAGTATTTGGAGAATATTTGCATATTTTATTGTTTATAGTATATTAGGATATATAATAGAAACACTATTTGGAATAGTAACAAAGGGAGTATGGGAAAGTAGAAAAAGTTTTTTATATGGACCATTTTGTGCCATATATGGTTTAGGAGCTGTAATAATGATTGTATTTCTTCATAAATATAGAAAACAATACAACACATTATTTGTTTCAGGATTTATTATTGGATCTATTGTAGAATATTTGGTAAGTTTAATTGGAGAAATGATTTTGCATGTTAAATGGTGGGATTACTCAGATATGCCACTAAATATTAATGGAAGGATATGTGTTTATTTTTCTATATTTTGGGGATTCTTATCAATTTATCTAATTTGCTCAGTTAATCCTAAAGTTGATAGATTTATAGATTGGATAAAAAGCAAGTTCTCTTTAAAATTACTAAAAACATTAACATTAACAACTATTATCGTTCTATTTATAGATTGTGTTATTACAGGAATTGCTGTAAACTTTTTCTTAATAAGAATGAAAGTTGAAAATAATTTAGACGTACCAGAAAAGGAAATGATAACAAAAATATATGATGAAATTTATAATAATGAAAAATTATCTAAGTTTATTTATAAATATTTTGATAATAAGACAATACTAAGAGCCTTTCCTAATTTAAAAGTACAAGATGTAAACGGAAATATTATCTATATGGATAGTTTATTACCAGATATTCAACCATATTATTTTAAAGTACATGATAAAAATCCGTATACTAAGTAATAAATTATAATAAGACTATATAAATATTTAAAAACTCTTCAGTTCAATATGAACTCAAAAGAATTTTTAAAATGTATATAGTCTTATTTTTTATAATTAAATATCTGCTAAAGGATTACGTTCAACTGCGTCTCTAACTTGTTCATTATTAACATGAGTATAAATTTCTGTAGTAGAAATACTTTCATGACCAAGTAACTCTTGTAATGCACGAATATCCACTTGTCCATATTGATACATTAATGTTGCAGCAGTATGTCTCAATTTATGTACAGAATACTTTTTGCTATCAAGACCAGCTTTTTCAAGTTCTTTAGAGATAATATGTTGAACGGTTCTATTACTGATTCTTTCACGTCTTTCACTTAAAAATAATGCTTTTTCTGAATGCTTGCTATCATGTTTTATTCCTTCTTTAGGTTTTACTTCTAAATAATCAGCAATGGCTTTCATACAAGCTTTATTTAAATAAATTGTTCTTTCTTTGTTACCTTTACCAATAACATTTAATTTACAATCACTAAAATCAATGTCATTAATATTAATTCCAACTAATTCAGAAAGACGCATACCACAATTTAAGAATAGGGTAGTAATAGCATAGTCTCTTTGACAATTTCTATTATCTTCATCAGAGGCAACATCTAGTAATTTTTTACTATCATCCAAAGACAGGTATTTTGGTAATCTTCTATCTTGTTTAGGATTTTCTAAATTTTGTGCAGGATTTATCTCTATTAATCCCGCTTTTTGACTTAAATATTTAAAAAATACTCTTATTGTAGAAGCTTTTCTAGCTCTAGTAGCAGATTTACTGTGATGTTCTGTGCTTAAATAAGCTAAAAATGCATGAATATCATCAAGTTTTATTTTCTTAATATCCTCAATACTTATATCAGAAATTGTGATTTCGTTAAATTCTGTTTCTTTTGTCATATTAAAATGAAGTTTTATAAAACGTAAAAACATTCCTAAATCGTAATTATATTCTTTTATACTATTTGGTGACTTATTTAAAATTGTTGCTGAATAATCTAAAAAAGAATTTAAATATTCTGGATTTTCTTCTCTTTTTATCATAGGTTTCACACTCCATTTATTATTAAAGTTACTATTGCATGACTATCTAAATTATCATGAAATATATAATCATTATAACACAAATTATATTCTATATTAAAATCATTTTTATTCAATAATACAATAACAATACTATTATCTGAATTTTTGAATGCTGTGGCCAAAATGTTTTTATTAAATGTACTTAAATGAATTCTTTGACTATCTGGTTTTATATATTTACTAAAATGTGCGATGTAATAAAAAGAAGGTGTCTTTATATAACCAGAGTTCGTCTTATTAATCATAATTGGACTATTACAATAATTATTTTTATGATTAGGACCACCCTTATAATCTAATACTATATTCCAATCAATAAAACCATTAACTCCATTATTTAAGTCCCCAATAATCTCGCTTGCATATAATTCTGCATTAAATAATTCATCTTTAGGTTTGAAATATGAATATCCTGTACAACCTTCTGTATGGATTAATAATTTTTCAGGAAACAATTTGTTTATTGTACTTAGATTTTCAAAGTGACTTCCTGTGTACCAATGAAATGCAATTCCTGCCGCATAATCAAGAGCTCCATTGTTTATACAACAATTTATAGTCCTTTCCAAAATAGCATCTTTATTATGATCCCATATCAAAAATTTTGTTTTGATATTATTTTGTTTAAAGGTAGGGAAGAGGTAATTTTTCAATAAATCTGCTTCTTCTTCAGCAGTGTATCTACAAGATTCCCAAGATTGACTAGCATTAGGTTCATTTTGAATTGTCATATAATCTATATTTATATTTTCTTTATTATATGCCTTAATATATCTAATCAAATATTCTGTCCAAGTTTTTTTATATTGATTTAATAATTTTCCGCCATTATATAAATTGTTATTATCTTTCATAAAAGCAGGTGGAGACCAAGGAGAGGATAAAAACTTAATATTCTTATTTCTTTTTTGAGCCGATTTTATTGTTGGTACTATATATTTCATATCCCTTTTTATAGAAAAGTCTGATAAGTCTTTCTGATTTGAATATGAATAACTTTCTAAAGAAAAATCAGAGCTACCAATTGGTAATCTACATAGAGAATAATTTAAATTGTCACTCAAAAAATATTCGTCCAAAATTTTGTTATAATTTTCTTCGCTTACAGTGCTTAGTGAATATCCAGCACTTTCTGTAATTGCACCACCAAAACCTATTAATGTCTGAAATTTAAAATCTGAGTTGACATATATTACATCATTTTCTATTACATTAGAAGTAGGGGAAATATCTATATTATCTGTTTTATATAAATATAAATTTCTTTTTATATTTGTTTCTATTTTCTGTATTTTCATATAAACCCTCCTGTATATTAGTTTATGATAATACATTCAAATTATATAATAAAAAGATCAAAAAAGAAACGATTTTGTGCAATGTTTTTTATTACACAAAAGCCTCTATATAGAAATCTATATAGAGGCTAAGAAAAATTTTAGAAAATGTCTTTTTTATTTTTCTTTGTGTACCACTTGGAATTTTTATTGGAAAAATCCATAATGTAGACATTATAGCTATCCTTTTTTGGACAAATAGAAATAAGTTTTTTAGAATAAGATATTTCTATTTTGTATATCTCATCAATTGATGATTTATTCTGACTCAAAAGATTTGTAACAATTATCACGCTATTTTCTATTAACTGCATAGTTGCTGAAGTAGCTGATATTTTATAATCTTTTTCAGAGTAGTCAACAGTTATACTTTCGTTGCTTAACGCATTAAGTATTATCTTTTGATCTTGTCCAAAAATTATAACATTGTTTGTCGTTCCAAGATGTTTTGTGTTTGCAAAGGATTTTGCAATAGAAGTATATTGCATAATTTCTTTGTCTGAAAACTTTTCATCTTTATTCATTTTGTTTCTAATAAAATTAGAAAACAAGATAATAATGATGACAGCAATTACTAATTTTGCAAATTTTCTCCTTTTCCGCTTACGTTTTTTTGTTGCCATAATAGCTTTCCTCCTTAATAATATAATGCGAGTTAACAAGTTGTATTTGTAATACTAAAAGTGAGGAAACTACTTCCCTCACTATTTAGTGGAATAGGGAAGATCCTTATATATCCATGTGTTTATTATATCACATAGAACAAACTAATTCAAGATTTAAAAATAAAGGAAACCTGATAATACTAGGCATTATCAGGCTTTTCTTGTGGTTATTATTTCTTAGTTATTTTTATTTAAACAATAAAAAAGAACAGAAATAACAAGACAAAGAAATGTTCCTATCAGTTCACCAATAATAATTACTCCGAAAATGATTATCAAGATAAGATTGTCTGAAAATAGCATTTTACACAAAATACCTCCCAAAATCATTGAAGCCAAATAGGTGAACAAATAATTTTTTAGTCTCATATTTTATCCTCCTTATGCAATAATTAAAATGTCAAATAAAGCTAAAAAATACATCCCTATACACTAGGAATTTAGGCTAAAAATGAGCTTAATTGAATTATAGCATATTTTAGTATAAATTCCAACCTTTATTTTTTATATCATATATGGTATACTGTAATCGCAATTTTATATTACAAGGAAAGTGATAAATTTGAAAAAAACAAAAAATAAAAATAAGAAAAATCTAGAAGAAGAACAAGAATTTCTAGAAAATGAATATAAATTTCGAGGAAGAAGTAAAAATAGAAAAAAAGGTAAAGAAAGAACTCAAGAAAAAAGAAAAAAGTTAAAAAAGCTTAAATTAATAGTTTTAATCATGATTATAATAATTATTAGTATATCTGGTATAATGTTGGGTATTTCTACTCATAGATGGAAAACATTGGCACGTGATATGGTATTAAACGAATTTTCAACAGTTAAAGATACAAATGGAAACACAATAGCAGAATTAGGAAGTCAAAAAAAGAAAGAAAAAATTTCATTAAAAGATATGCCAGATAATTTAAAAAATGCTTATGTTGCAATTGAAGATGAAAGATTTTATTCACATGGAGGAGTAGATATTAAAAGGACTGGAGGCGCAATTGTTTCATATGTATTTCATGCTGGTTCTTCTTCGTATGGAGGAAGTACAATTACACAACAATTAGTTAAAAACTTAACAGGTGATGCTACAGATAGTATAACTAGAAAAATAAAAGAATGGTGGAAAGCTTCACAGTTAGAAAATGTTTTAAGTAAAGACGAAATATTAGAAGCATATTTAAACATTATTTATGTAGGACCTAATATATATGGTGTTGAAACTGCTAGCCAGTATTATTTTAATAAATCAGCACAGGATTTAACTTTAGAAGAATGTGCCTTTTTAGCCGGAATAAATAATTCACCAAATTCTTATAATCCTTTTAGTGATGACAACAATTCTGAAAAAATAAAAAAGAGAACCAAAATTGTTCTTTCAAAAATGTTAGAATTAAAATATATAGATCAAGCAGACTATGATGAAGCAGTAGCTAAAGTTGATAATGGTATAAAATTCAATAAAGGAAACATAAAATCTAGTGATGCAGTTTATTCTTATCATACAGATGCACTTATACCAGAAATAACTAAAGATATTGAAAAAAAATATCATATTTCTGAAGCGTTTGCTACAAATTACATAGAAATGGCAGGATTAACTATCTATAGTACACAGGACTCAAATATTCAGTCTAAAACAGAAGCAGAATTTGCAAAAAGTAAATATAGCTTACAATCTAAAAATGGAGGTAATTCATCACAAGCAGCTATGGCAATTATAGATCACAAAACTGGAAATGTGACAGCTTGTGTAGGTGGATTAGGAAAGAAAACAGAATCTCGTTCACTAAATAGAGCAACACAAAGTATTAGACAAACAGGGTCTGCAATAAAACCTTTATCTGTATTAATTCCTGCTATTGATAAAAAAATTATTACTGCAGCATCAATTTATGACGACACAGAAAGAGATTTTGCAGGAGGTTATCATCCAACTGATTATAACCCATCTTTAGGAAAGATTACTGTTAGACGTGCAGTAGAATCATCACAAAATATACCATTTGTAGAAATCATGGAAGAGCTAAAACCAAGTAAATCTATTAAATATTTAAAGAAAATGGGGGTTACAACATTAACCGAAGAGGACAATAATTTAGTATTAGCGCTTGGAGGACTTCAAAATGGAATAAGCCCATTAGAAATGGCTGGTGCTTATGCAACAATTGCAAATGATGGTGTTTATATAGAACCAACATTTTATACCAAAATAGAAAAAAAAGATGGAACACTGCTTATAAAATGCAAACAAAAAACCAAAAAGGTAGTTTCAAAAGAAGTAGCTTATATAGTAAAAGAATTATTAACTCAACCTGTACATGGCTCAAATGGTACAGCGACATATTGTTCAATATCAAACATTGATGTAGCCGCCAAAACCGGAACAACTGATGAAAACTACGATAGATGGCTATGTGGATTTACTCCATATTACACTGCTGTAACATGGTATGGATATGATGTTAATGAATCTATTGAATATAATGAGAGAAATCCAGCAGGCTTAATTTGGGCAAGCGTAATGTCAAATATTCACTCAGGATTAGCTTCTGCAAAATTCGAAAAACCATCATCAGTATCATCAGCTACTATATGTACAGAAACAGGACTAAAGGCTAATAGTGGATGTCCTAATACATACGAAGAATACTTTTTAATGTTCACTGTGCCTAATAAATGTACAAGACATGGAGGATCAGAAATAAAAACAACAACTAAGACAAACTCAAGCACTCAAAACAGCACAACTGTCGAAAACACAACTATTAATAAAAATCAAGGCATAACACAAAATATGACTACAAATAATATAAAAAGCAATACAACATCAAATGAATCTAATAAGTCAACAACTAGTGTAAATAGTAATACTTCAACAAATAATACTAATACTCAATATAATACAACTACAAATAAAACCAATAATTCAAATACAAATAATATTAAAAATAACAACAGCAGTAACAATAATATTAGCCATAGCACAAATGCTAATAGCACTGTAACAACAAATACAACAAACACAAACCAATAAATAATTACTACAGTGAGTTGATAAACAAAACATATACCAATTGATACAAGGAGAAAAAATGGAGCAGGAAAATAGAAAATACATAGCAATAATCACTTTTCTTAGAAAATTTATGAGTATATTTATATCATTATTTTTCAATATATATATACTAAAAATGGTAAATAATGATATGAATTTTATTTTAAAATACACTGTGTATTCAGTAATCTTAGGCTTTATATTAGAATACATATTATTAAAAATAATAAATTCTCGAAATGCAAGCTTTATTTATAGAACAAGCTTTATACTATCAATATTAAGTGTACTTGTTTTAATAGTATTCAAAGAAAATATTATTAAATACATATATATCTATAAAACTTTAGACACATTGAGAACAATATTTTATGCTGCTCCTTATGAACTAGTACTTATTGGATCAAATAGTAATAAGACTATGAGTAGTTATTTAGCAAATTTAAACATATTAGAAAATATGACAGCTATATTGACTCCTGTATTTTCCGGATTTGTAATAGAGAAATTCTCATATAATATTTTATTTATTTTACTAGCTATAGAAACATTTTTCATAATAATAATATCATTTAAAATCAAAGACTTTAAAATACAAGATAATAAAATGAATTTAAGAGAATATTGGAAAAAATCTAAGAATCAAAAGCATTTAAAATATATTTACAATTGTATGTTTTTTAGAAGAATTTCGGCCCAAGGAGCTATAGTAGAATTATTACCAATTGTTTTATTTTTAAGATTAGGAACTGAACTTAGTTTTGGAGGATATAATACAATATTTGCTATAATTTCAATTGGATCATTACAAATATTAAAAATGATAAATAAAAGAAATATAAACAAAAAATTCTATCCGTATATGGCAGTAGTAATTTTTATATCATCATTAATGGTAGTGTTTAACACTAGTTTTATAACGCTATTAATTTATTATATTTTTATGAATTCATTTGGAACAATAATTGAATCAGAATCTTGCAGTGCTGTATATGCGGCAATAAAAGTAGATGACTTAGAAAAATATATAAAAGAACACATAATGACATTTAATATATTTATGTTTTTTGGCCAATTAATAAGTTATAGTTTAGTATTTATTTTATATAACTATTTTTATAATGTAAATATTTTATCAATAGCAATTGCAATATTGATGTTTTTCTTAATTATTGCTACAATTTATTTGAGAAAAACAGAAAATTATATGTATAACTTTTACAACAAAAAAGGTTTAAGTAGATAAGTTATTGAATAAATTGGAATGTTACAATCAAAATAGGTAATAATTATACAAGATAAAGATTTATAAAATAAATTAATAAAGGAGAGTGTAATTTATGAGAATAGGTATAGATATAGATGGGGTATTAACCGATATTGAACAATATCAATTAGATGTTGGGAGCAAATTTGTATTTGAAAAATATCATAAAGAAATTACACACAGTAATGCTTATGATATAAGAAATATATTTGATATGGGCCAAAATCTAGATAATGAATTTTGGAAAGAAAATCTTTACGAATATGCTACTAAAGAACCAGCTAGAAAATATTCAAGTGAAATAATAAATAAATTAAAAAAAGAAGGAAATGAAATTTATATAATAACAGCAAGATTTTTAACTGACAGAGATGATGAATATGGTGAAAAAATGAGAACTATAGTTATTAATTGGCTGAAAGAATATAACATTTATTACGATAAAATAATATTTAGTCCTGAAGAAAAATTGGATATATGTGTAGAAAATAATATTGAGTTAATGATAGAAGATTGTGTTAATAATATTAATACAATCTCAAGTAAAATTCCAACAATCTGTTTTAATGCAGGATACAATCAAGAATGTAAAGGTAAAAACATTTATAGATGTTATAGTTGGTATGATATATATGCCAAAATTCTACAAATACAAAAAGAAATTAATTTATACGCTTCCAACAAATAAAAGAGCCATTGGCTCTTTTATTATTGAAAGATATAATCAGATTTTTAATTGTAATGTTTTACAAAATTTGATATAATCTTGTCAAATAAATAGTAATTTATGGAGGTATTGTAACAATGAATATAAAACAACAAAAACAGATAAAAGGATTTTTGACTGAAGAATTTGGAGCGGATAATGGAAAAGCATTGTTTGACAAGCAAGAACTAAAGCTTAACGAACTTATCAAAAGCACCAAAAATAAATCAGACAATCAGATGAAAACCCTTATTCAAACAATTCTTCCTCGTATAGCATTGTATAAAGTTATGTTAAAAGACGAATTTTCAGAAGAAGATGCATATCAGCATATGAGAAAATATATGATTGATAAAGTTGCAACAAAAAAACATTCTTCTACAGCAAAAATGGAATTAGTACCAGGATTTTACTCAATCTACAGTAATATATTCCTTAAAATTATGCGCACAACTGACTTGCAAGAAAGTGTACAAAGTCGAGGTAAGAATTATTTTGATGTAACTATTAAAAAGTGCCTTTGGCACACAGCTTGTAAAGAAAACGATTGCGAAAAATTATGTTGTTTATTTTGTGATGTTGATGATGTAACATATGGCGGACTGAAAAACCTAAGTTTTTCCAGAACAAAAACCTTGGGTTACGGCGGAGATTGCTGCGACTTTCATTTTTATAAAAAATAGTTAACCAGATTATTTTAAAAAAATTAATCCTGCTAAACTTCGGGATTCACATAATAAAAGACAGGTATAAATGTTATAAGATTTATAAAGAAAAACACAAAATTACATATAAAAAAGATTTAAATAAATGGTAAAAAGGAAGGAAAATAGATTCAAATGCCAAGTTTAACAATACATATAGCAATAGCTGAAGAATATTATAAAAAGAATAAATTTGAAATTAAAAATTATGATGATTTGATAAATGGGTCAATAGCTCCTGATATAAATAAAAATATAGATAAAAATATCTCACATTATGGTATTTGGGATAGAACTAGTTCATATGTAGATTTTAAAAAATTTTTTAATGATGAGAAAGTAAATATTTCATCTGATTATTGGAAGGGCTATTTTTTACATTTAATAGCTGATCATTATTTTTACAATTATAGTTTTAAAGAAGAATACTTAAACTCAATAAATTCAAATGAAGATTTACACAGTGATTATTATTTTCTAAATAATGATTTAATTAATGATTATAATTTAAAAATTATAGATAATATAAAAGAGTTTATGATAGCTAAAGAGGGAAAATGTAAATATCTTAATTACAGTAAAATTAAAGAGTTTATTCAAGATATTACTAATAGAAAAATCGAAGAATATATTTGCGATATAAACGAACATAAATTATAATTATATATATTAATTAGCGAAATAGGGGAGAGGAGAACTCTATTTTTAAAAGGTGTTTAGATTTGTGTATCTTATAGTAATATATGAATTTTAGGAGGAAAATATGTTAAGTATTGAAGATTTTGATAAAGTGGATATGAGAGTAGGGACTATTATTGATGTTGGAGTTAATAAAAGAGTAAGAAAACATTGAGCCAATTGAAAAGAACATTTCATTTGATGATTTCATGAAAGTTGATATGAGAGTTGGAACAATCATCGAAGCTAAAATTAATAAAGGCGCTAGAAAACCAGCATATAAACTAAAAGTCGATTTAGGAAAAGATTTAGGAATCAAAAATTCATCAGCACAAATAACTGATTTATATTCAATGGAGGAACTATTAGGAAAGCAAGTAATTGTTGTTACAAATTTTGAACCAATAAGGATAGCGGGCGTAAAAAGTGAAGTTAAAATATTAGGTGCTGATACACAAGAGGGATGTGTAATTTTAACTCCAGAAAGAAAAGTAAAAAATGGTAGCAAAATATTCCAAAATCTTTACAAGTTATAAAACAAAATAGCAGCTTGATGTACTGCTATTTTTGCATTTCACGATAATTATTTCCCCATTGAACCATAGAATCCAAAACGGGTTTCAAACTCCAACCAGTATCTGTAAGAGAATATTCAACTTTAGGTGGAACTTCAGCAAAAACTTCACGATGAATAAGGCCCGATTTTTCCATATCTCTTAAATTATTAGTAAGGACTTTTTGGCTAATACCATTAAGTGACTTTCTAAGTTCTCCAAATCTTTTAGTTCCAGTTAGTAAATCTCGAATAATTAATATTTTCCATTTATCTCCAATAAGTCCCATTGTGATTTCAACAGGACAAGTTGGTAACTCTTGTTTCATTATAAATCAACTCCAATCTTTATAGAAATTATAGCAAAAGATAAGAAAAATGTAAATAATACAACATAATAAAATCAATAATAGTGTCTATTCGCATATAATATTCCAAAATGCAATATAGAAAATAAAAAATTTTAAAAAATTTATGCTCTAGAAAGTGCTAAATTACTAAAAGGTTACTTTTAGGTAACTATGAAACAAAAAAGTGCCTACTTTACAAAGTAGAAAAGTGAAAGTAAAATAATTGCAGAAATTGAAAAATAGAGTAGCTACTGTAATTCAATAAAAAGAATAAGGAGTGTATAAAGATGGAAGTTTCAAAAGTTGATTTAGTAAAAGGATTTATAGATATTTATAATTTTGGAGATATAAAATTACATTGTTATCAAACAAATGATTTAATGAATGATGAAAGTTATATATTAGAAAATAATGAAAATGTATTATTAGTAGAATTTCCAGCGTTTTATGATAATTTAGAAGAATTTGAAAAATATGTTAAAGGATTAAATAAAAATATTGTAGGAAAAGTATTTTCAGATCATCCAAATGGTGGAACAATCTTAAAAGATGTAAAAGGATATGCATCAGAAGGTACAATAAAATCAATGAAAGAAGGAACAATTCATAATTTAGTAACAGGCTTTGAAACAGCATTTAATGGAGCATTTGCGAAAGAATATCACGAAATAACAGATGTTTTAAAAGATGAAAAAGTAAATATTGGTGGATTTGAACTAAAAATAACATATCATGATGAAAATACTGAAATTGAATTTCCACAAATAGGATGTGTATATACACATATGTTAGGACATGATTGCCATTCAATAGTGGCAGGAATTGATCACGCAAATGTCATTATTGAACAATTAGAAAGATATAAAGTAAATGGATACAATTTAGTATTATCAAGTCATTACACACCAGAAACATTAAAAGATGTTGAAACAAAAATTGCTTATCTTGAAGAATTAAAAAAATTAGCAAAAGAAAGCAGAGATGCAGATGAATTTAAGAACAAAATAAAAGCCGAATATCCAGAATATGGTGGACTAAATTATTTAGATATGACAGCAGGATTTTTCTTCCCACAAAATTAGAAAATTCAATAAAGAATTGTACTTAAAATAGTGCAATTCTTTATTATAATAAAAGGAGTATTTATGGAAAAGTTAGATTTTTTAATAGATTATTTAATAAAAGAAAATAAAAGTATTGATATTAAAGAAAAACCACAAGATACAAATGATAAAAAAAGATTATATCGTTCATTGTGTAATATTAGAGAACCATTACCAATATCAGAAAAATATATTAAAATAG
>CAKPRW010000027.1 GCA_934183045.1 uncultured Clostridia bacterium | reverse complement strand
ATCACATAAATAAAATTGTATTGTATCAAATTTCTAGATATATGTCATTAGATATTAATGCGAGAAGAAATTTAGAAATAACAGAAAAAATGAGAGATAAATCAAAAAAAGGAACATTGCTTTGGGTATTAGATAAAACATCAACATCTATGGGAGGAAGATTGCTTAGAAGATGGCTAAGTGATCCGCTAATTGATGTTAAAGAGATAAATAAGAGATTAGAAGCGGTAAAAGAATTAAAAGATAATATAATGTTAAGAGGAGACATTATAGAGAATTTAAAAAAGGTTTATGACATTGAACGTCTAGTTGGGAAGATGGCATATGGAAACGCAAACGCAAGAGATATGGTAACATTAAAAAATTCATTATTAAAATTGCCAGATGTAAAAAGATGTCTAAAAGAATGTAAAGGTAATTTCTTAAATGAACTTTACGAAAATCTAGATGAGTTACAAGATATATATGAACTTATAGAATCTTCAATTGTAGATGATCCACCAATGACAGTAAAAGAAGGAGGGATTATCAAATTAGGATATGATAAAGAAATAGATGAATTAAAAACCGCACAAACTGAAGGAAAGAATTGGTTAATTCAATTAGAGGCTGACGAAAAAGAGAAAACTGGTATAAAAAATTTAAAAATAGGTTTTAATAAAGTGTTTGGATATTTCTTAGAGGTTACTAAATCAAACTTAGATCAAGTACCAGAAAGATATATAAGAAAACAAACATTAACAAATGCTGAAAGATATATTACTGAGGAATTAAAAAATCTAGAAAATCAGATATTAGGAGCTGAAGAAAAAGTTGTAGTTCTAGAATATAATGCTTTTACTAAGATAAGAGAAGAAATTTCTAAAAATATTGTTAGATTACAAAAAACAAGTGAAATAGTATCTACTTTAGATGTATTAACATCTTTTGCGACTGTTGCCGAAGATATGGGGTATTGCATGCCAGAGGTAAATGATTTAGGAGTAATAGATATAAAAAATGGTAGACACCCAGTAATAGAAAAAATGTTAGGAGCAGGAACATTTGTAGAAAATGATACATATTTGGATAAAGAAGAAAATAGATTATCTATAATTACAGGACCTAATATGGCTGGTAAATCAACATATATGAGACAAGTAGCATTAATAACTCTAATGGCACAAGTTGGAAGTTTTGTGCCAGCTGAATCTGCTAAAATTGGTGTTGTAGATAAAATCTTTACAAGAGTTGGTGCATCAGATGATTTAAGTATGGGGCAAAGTACTTTTATGGTAGAAATGATGGAAGTGGCAACAATCTTAAATGAAGCAACATCAAATAGCTTAGTCATACTAGATGAAATTGGTAGGGGAACCTCTACATATGATGGATTATCAATTGCTTGGGCTGTTGCAGAATATATTGCAGATAAGAATAAATGTGGAGCTAAAACATTATTTGCAACACATTATCATGAACTAACAGAATTAGAAGAAAAATTAGAAGGAATAAAAAACTATTCTATTGCGGTAAAGGAAAAAGGTGAAGATATAATTTTCCTTAGAAAGATTGTAAGTGGAGGAACAGACGAAAGCTATGGTATTCATGTAGCAAGGCTAGCCGGAGTTCCTAAAGCAGTTACAGAAAAGGCAAACGAAATATTACGTTCTCTAGAAAGAAAAAATATTTTAACAGGAAAGAAACAAGAAAAACAAAACCCAAAACAAGTTGAAGGACAATTTGATATGTATAATTATAAATTAGCGGAGATTGCACATGAAGTTGATAAAATAAACCTAAATGAATTAACACCAATCGACGCATTGAATACATTAGTTAAAATAAAAGAAAAATTGAAATAGAAAGGGTAAGATATGGGAGATATAAGAGAAAGACGTGAAAATGGAGGAGTTGTCTTAAGCGATGAACAAAAAGAATTGTTAAATGAAGTAACAAAGCAATCTACACAAAACAATATAAATGATAGATTTAAAGAAAAAGATAAAGC
Organism: uncultured Clostridia bacterium; assembly: GCA_934183045.1. Lineage (GTDB taxonomy): Bacteria > Bacillota > Clostridia > TANB77 > CAG-508 > CAG-269. The sequence goes on along the minus strand of CAKPRW010000027.1, from coordinate 14,426 downwards.
TGTGGTTCAAGCGAAGATACAAGAAATATTAGAAATAAATAAAAAAGAATCAATTGAGGCACAAGTTGCTATAGCTGTTAAACAAGCTGCAAAAGCAATTGATCAAATACAAAATGAAATAGGCAGAAAACTAACAGAAGAACAAAAAATTCATGTGAGAAAATATTTGCTTAGTGGTGAAAAGACAAATCCACAACAAGCCATTATTGATAGACAAATACAACAAGAAAAAGACAAGCTAGATAAAGAACATGACTAAAATACAAATATTATGTGAAGATCATATAAACAATTGGCTTATATTTTACTTTACATTTATCGTAAAATATGTTTTAATCTAATAGAAAATAAATAAAGGGGGATATCCATAATGGAAGAAGAAAACAAGAAAAAAAGCAACACTAATACTGCGTTAATAATAGTTATAGTAGTTTTAGCGTTAGTTATTGTTGTGGGAGGAACAGGAACATTTTTTATGTTTAACAGTTTGAAAAGTAAAAAAGCTAATGCTGAAGTAGCAGAACAAAGTGAAAATTTAATAGAGGAGAAAAACGATAATACTTCATCAGAAGAAAAAAGTACAACTAAAGAAGTTAAAGATGACAAATCTTCAGAAGGAGCAAAAGCAGCATCTAGAGAAGAACCATTAAAATTAGGAGAATGGGGATTAGTATCTAAACGTGTTTCTAAAAATCTTTCAAAAGAATATGAAGATAAAGAATATGAAGATGTACCAGTAAGAGTAACAAAAATTACAAGAGGAGAAGAAGCAACTGAAATAGTTAAAAATTGGTTTGATAACCAAAGATTATACAAATATGAAGATCCAAAAGCATACACAGAATGGGCAGTTGTAGATTATCAAGTAGATTTATCAAAACTTACATTTGATGAAGGTACTATAGGTACTTCAAAATATGTAAATTCAGGTGTAGGTGGATTAAATGGTGGAGGTGTAAAATATAATGACATCTCATACATAGTAACTACAAAAGATATTACAGGTAGTGACTATGCTAAAGAACCAGGTATATATGATTGTCAATTTATAGTTACATTACCAGAAGGATGTACAGACTATTTAGTAAAATTAGGAGATTCATATAACGGAACAGAATCATATTTTAAATGTGAATAAAAAGAAAGGACTTTATAAGTCCTTTTTATTAAATCTTTGTAAATTTAAGAGAGGGCAGAAAATATGGGAAAAATAAAAAAGATTTTACATATAGAAAGATCAGATTTAAACTACAGATTACAAGAAAAAGAACATGATAGTGAAGAGAAAAACAAAGGCAGCGGTAAAGAAAAAAGTAGAAAATTTAAAATGCAATATAATGAAAATCAACAAGAATACAAAGAAACAAATTTTAACAGTGCTGAAGAACCAAAAAATAATTGCGGTCATACTGAATTTTCATTTGAACTAAACAGAGACTTACAAAGAAGAAGACTAAAATTGACTGATGAAGACAAAAGAGATTCAAGATAAATTTGTTCAGATTTAGATTAATTAACAAAATATAAAAAGTACTAGTATATTTAATGTCAAAAATAATACATAGAAATTAAAAGGGGGATAGAAATAAAAAAGGAAAAAGGAGATAATGCTAAAATGGAAAAAAAGACAATATACTTAAAAGAAAATCAAATAGATGAAACTAAAATCAATGAAATATCAAATGCAATAAAAGAAGGAAAAATAATAATCTTCCCAACAGATACAGTTTATGGTATAGGAACTAATGCATATGATGAAAATGCATGTAAAAAAATATATGAAATAAAAAGAAGACCAAGTTATAAGCCGTTAATCGTACTAATTTCAGATATATCTATGATAGAAAATTTAGTAGAAAGTATAAGTCCAATGGAACGAAAATTAATAGAAAAATTTTGGCCGGGATCTTTAACAATCAAATTCAAAAAAAGAAAAAATGCTTTACCAGATATAATAGCAGAAGGAAACGAATATTTAGGAATAAGACTTATAAAAAATGGTCTTATATATAATATTATTGAAAAAGCAGGAGTTCCAATTGTAGCACCAAGTGCAAATCTTTCTGGACATCCAACTGGTATAAAGATAGAAAATATTATTGAAGAGTTAGGTGGAAAAGTTGATTATATTTTAGATTGTGGAGATTATAAAAGTGATGAAACATCAACAATTGTACAAGTAGTAGATGAAAAAGTAGTTGTAATAAGAGAAGGAAAAATAAAGAAAGAAGAACTAGAAAATTTATAAAAGAAAAATTGTAATAAACAGGTTACTAATATATGAAAAAATCTAATAGAGGTTCTCTAAGTAGAACCTCTATTTTTGCTTAAATTTCAAGTTTGGGATTATATCTTTCAAGCCACATATTAACTTGACAAAGATACGCCATAAGTTGAGGACCAGTCATTAGTTGACCAAACCAAGGTCTTGTAAAAGATTTTCCATCAGTATTTAAAATATCTAAAATATAATCTCTGTTCAACAAAGTATTAATAGGTGCATTTTTATCTTGCATAATTTCTGATAGCATTGATTTAACTTTAGCCAAATAATTAGGATTATGAGTCTTTGGATAAGGTGATTTTTTTCTATCAACGATTTCAACAGGTAAAAAGTCACGACAAACATATCTAAGAAGCCCTTTTTCTCTACCATTTAGTGCTTTCCACTCCCATGGAATATTCCAAACGTATTGAGCTAAACGATAATCACAAAATGGTACACGAAGTTCAAAACCGTTATACATAGCCATTCTATCAGATCTATCCAAAAGAGTTTGCATAAACCAGTTTAATGTTAAATGAGAAATTTTTCTCTTTTCGGCCGTTTCTTTAGAGTCGCAATCTAAAATTTCTACTTCATTTAAACTTTCATTATAACGATAATCAATATATTCCTTCAAATTTACTTTTTTATTTATAGATGGATTTAATAGTTCCTGTCTTTCATTAATTGCAATAGACCAAGGAAATGTACCACTATTTAAACTATCTGCACGGAAGAACCAAGGATAACCTCCAAAAATTTCATCAGCACATTCTCCGGTTAAACTAACAGTCATTTCTTTTTTTACATTTTTACAAAATAGAAGTAAAGAAGAGTCAATATCGGCCATACCAGGCATATCACGTGCAATCATTGCATCTTCTAAATATGAAGCAAGTTCTGGTGTATCAATTACAATATTGTGATGATGAGTATGAAGATTTTTATTCATCAAGTTTATATAGTAATTATCGGAATTTGGTTGAAAATCGCTTTTAACAAAATTTTTATCATTATCTACGTAATCTATAGAATAAGTATCCAAAGGAGGTAAACCTTCTTTTTCACAGTAATCTGCTGCAAATTTTGTAATTATACTAGAATCTAATCCACCAGACAAAAAGGTGCATAAAGGAACATCAGAAACTAATTGACGAGTTATAGCATCATTTAGCAAATACTTTAACTTTTCGCAAGTCTGATCAAATGTATCTGTATGTTCTTTAGATTCTAACTTCCAATACCTATTTATATGCAAACCAGATTGATTATAAATAGCAAAATGAGCAGGTCTTAATTCATATATATTTTTGAATATAGTAGTTCCTGGCGTATGACTAGGACCAATACCAAACAATTCAGATATTCCTTGAGAATCAATAATTTTCTCTATACCAGGAAAAGCAAAGATACCTTTTAATTCTGATGAGAATATTAAATAATTATTTTTTTGAGTATAAAAAAGAGGTTTTACACCAAAATGATCTCTTGCTAAAAATAACTCATTATTTTTACTATTCCAAATAGCAAAAGCAAAAATACCATTTAAATGTTTAACAACATTAGTACCATAATGGATATAACTCTTTAGTAAAACTTCTGTATCGCAATGCCCATTGAAAGAAAAACCATTTTCTTCTAATGTTGATCTTAATTCTTTTGTATTATATATTTGACCATTATAAACTATAACATATTCTCCGAAAGAATAAGTTTCTAACATGGGTTGTTTACCTCCAGCGGGATCAATAACAATCAACCTTTTATGTCCTAATGCAACATGATTATTTATGTAATATCCTTGTTCATCTGGACCTCTTTTGTATAAAGTTTGGTTCATATTTTCTAAAATATTTTTATGATTGCTTATATTTTCTTTGTAATTAACAAAACCAACAAAACCACACATAATAACCTCCATTATTTATATAAAATTTAATAACATTATTAATTAGTTTATGCTAAAAATGAAAAAAGATTTATTGATTTTAATAAAAAATTATAGTAAACTATAAATATAGTAATATTGGAGGAAAAAATGAAGTTCAAAAATATAATAAAACATTTTATACTTATTACACATCATAAATGGGTAGTATTTAAATTGTGTTGCAAAGTAGGAGAACCTTGGAGAGGGTTCTGGCATGATTTTTCTAAATATTCACCAACAGAGTTTTGGGAAAGTGCCAAATATTACGTAGGAACACATTCGCCAATAACAGAAGCAAAAAAAGACAAAGGATATTCTGAAGCATGGTTACATCATAAAGGAAGAAATAGACATCATGCTGAATATTGGGTTGATGATAGAGCACCAGATTCTACACCTGTTATTCCATATAAATATACAGTTGAAATGTTATGTGATAAATTAGCAGCTGGAATTATTTATGAAGGAAAAAAATGGACAAAGGAATATGAATTAGAATATTGGAGTAAAGAAAAAGAACATATAAGATTAAATCAAAAGACTAAAAATTTCTTAACAGAAGTATTAGAACAAGTAGCACAAAATGGTATAAATAAAACATTAACTAAAAAGAATATAAAATACTTATATAAAAAACATTGCCAATAATAAAATAAAACAAATGTAACTATTGACAAAAAAGTAAAATACTTGTATAATCTTATAGTGACTATAATAATGAAAAAATAGAAAAAAGATATAAACATATATCTAAAACAAGGAGGGAATTTAAATGGCACAACCAAAAAGAAGATGGTCAAAAGCAAGAACACATTCAAAAAGATCTACATGGAAAAAAGAAAATCCAACATACACAAGCTGTCCACATTGTCACGAACCAGTAATGCCACATAGAGTTTGTAAAAGTTGTGGATATTATGATGGAAAAGAAATAATTGCTAAAAAAGAAACTGAAAATGCATAATTTTGAATAGTACTTTTGCGAGTACTATTTTTTAGTTTTAGAAACATAAAAGGCATATATTTTGCTTGACAAAAATAATGAAAAGATATACACTTTAATAAGCGACAACATGTCATAAAGGAGGAAAAAATGCCAAAAGCAACATTTTATAATCTAAATGAAGAAAAGCGAAAAAAGATAGAAAATGCACTAATAGAGGAATTCGAAAGAAATTCAATAGATAAATTATGTATAAGTAAAATTGTAGAACAAGCAAATATACCAAGAGGCAGTTTTTATCAATACTTTGAAGATAAAGATGATGCTGTTAAATATATTATTGATAAATATATAAAAATAGAGCATAAAAAAGTTCATGATTTTTTAATTGAAACCAAAGGTGATATCTTTGAAGCTTCTATAAAAATTTTTGATGATATGATAGAAAATTTATATGATGAGAAAAATATAAAGTTATGCAAAAATATACTGGAAGAATTAAGAAAAAATAATATAAATTTATTTGAAAAAGAAAAAATATCAATAAAAGATAAAGAAGAACTTGACAATATTATAGACTTTTCAAAATTAAATATAGAAGAAAAATCAGACGTAAAATATATAATAAAAATCATAACTATGGTAACAAGAACAACAAGTATGGATGTTATTAAAAGAAATATAACAAAAGAAGAGGGAAGAAGAATTTTAGTAAAAGAATTTGAGATCTTAAAACAAGGAATGATTAAAAAATAAATAAAATTATTCAATTTAATAAATATTAAGAATTGATATAAAAAAATAAATGTGATATATTAATAAAAAAAGTAAAGAGGGTAATAAAATGTTAGAAAAATTTTTGAAAAAATCAGGTTGGACAGACGTAATATTATCATTGATATTTGTATTATTTGGAATAATGTTAATTGCTAATCCGGACGCAATAGTATCTTCTATTGCAATAATATTAGGAGTAATATTTGTATTTCTTGGAGTTTCTAGATTAGTAGAATATTTTAAAGAAAATCAAGTTAATAGATATTTATTAGCAGAAGGAATAGTTACAATAATAATAGGAATAGTTATTATGAATTGTGCAAATATAATATTATCAGTATTTAGGATTGTAATAGCAATTTGGATTATTTATAGTGGAATTATTAATTTACAAACAGCTATTATTTGGAAAGATTATAAATCAAAATTATGGCTAATTACTTTATTATTATCAATAGCGATTATTATTGCTGGAATATTTATATTAGCAAATAGTGGTGCTATTTTACAAACAATTGGAGTTGTAATGTTGACATATGCAATTATAAACATTATAGAAAACATAATATTTATTAGAAAAATTGATAATTATTTAGAGTAAAAATTAAATAATAATATATGTATAAAAAATAGAAGATTTTGTCGTAAAGTTTTTTGCTTTCGACAAAACTTCTATTTTTTTGCTCTTGGAAAAAAATGGAAAAGATATTATAATACAAAAAAGACGAACCGAAGGAGGGAAATATGGATTCAAAATTTTATGAAGAGGACAAGCTTCTAGTTTTCAAAATTACAGATGAAATTGATGATTATAGTGTTCAAAAGATAAGGGGGAAAGCTGATTATGAAATTGAAAGATATATGCCTAAAAAAGTTATATTTGATTTTGATAGTGTTACTTTCATGGATAGTGCGGGTATAGGGCTGATTATAGGTAGATATAAATTTGCAAATATGCTAGGTGCTAAATTAGAAGTAAGTAATTTAACGCAAAGTGTTAAGAAAATATTTGAAATGAGTGGATTGTTAAGATTAATACCAATAGCTCAAGGAGAAGAATAAAAAGATAGATAAACTATCAAAGAAAGGATGAAAAATGAAAGAACAATTTGAAAATGAGATGAAATTAGAATTTATAAGCAAGTCAGTAAACGAAGCATTTGCAAGAATATCAATTGCAGCTTTTGCTTCTCAATTAGATCCAACAATAGAAGAATTGGCTGATATAAAAACAGCTGTTTCAGAAGCTGTTACAAATTGTATTATCCATGGTTATGAAGACAAGCAAGGGATTGTCAAAATCGTCGCAAAATTAAAAGAAAACAAAATTATAATACAAATTTCTGATCAAGGAAAAGGAATTGACAATATTGATATTGCAAAAGAGCCTTTATACACAACAAAACCTAATTTAGAAAGGTCAGGAATGGGATTTACAATAATGGAAAGTTTCATGGACAAAATAGAAATTGAATCTATTGTTGGGTTAGGAACAAAAATAACCATGGAAAAAGAAATTAAACTAAGGGAAGAGGAAGACAATAAAGACTTTGAAATGTTAACAAATAAATAAAAAGTGGGTGGAATATGTACGAAAATGATATAGATGCTATAAAAAAAGCCCAATTACGGAGATAAAAATGAATTAGAAAAATTAATTCAAAATAATAATGGATTAATATGGAGTATTGTAAGGAGATTTAATGGAAGAGGATATGAACTAGAAGATTTATATCAAATTGGATGTATGGGTTTTATTAAATCAATAAAAAGATTTGACACAAATTATGAGGTTAAATTATCAACATATGCAGTACCATATATGATAGGAGAAATAAAAAGATTTATACGAGATGACGGACCAATAAAAGTAAGCAGAAGCATAAAAGAATTAGGAACGAAGATAAAAGAATTACAAAAAGAATATTTAATAAGAAAAGGCAAGGAAATATCAATTGAAGAAATTGCCAAAGAACTAAAAGTAGACAAAGAAGATATTTCATTAGCATTAGAAGCAACAAAGCATGTCGAATCAATAGAAAATGCAAATTATGTAAATGAAAAGAATGGAAACAAAATTAGTTTGTTAGAACAGATTTCAACAGGGAAAGACGAAGAAGAAATTATTGCAAATAAATTGACAGTAAAGCAGTTAATAAGTAAATTAGAAAAAAGAGATAAAGAAGTCATAATGCTTAGATTTTATAAACAAAAAACACAATCACAAGTTGCAAAGATACTTGGAATAACACAAGTACAGGTATCTAGAATAGAACGAAAGATATTGAATAATATGAAATTACAATTAAGTTCATAACAAAAAACACTAGTTGAAAGAGGTCAAAGATGAAAAAAACAATTATATATTTTTTTACTTTTGTTTTTATATGCTTTATTTTACCTGCAATTTTAACTAAAAGGGATGTTACAACATCTGTTGAAGAAAATAGTATTGAAAATATTACAGGAGAACAGAATAATATAAATAAAGAAAATATAAAATATGACTATAAAAATTATGGTACTATAAAACTGTTACATAAAAAAACAAATGAAATAGAAGAAGTACCATTAGACGAGTATTTGTATCATGTTGTATCAGCTGAAATGCCAGCTGATTATGAATTAGAAGCATTAAAAGCACAAGCAATTGTTGCAAGAACTTATACTATTTATAAAATTCAAAATAAAAAGCATGAAAATGCTGATATATGTGATTCATCTTCTTGTTGCCAAGCATGGGTATCAAAAGAAGATAGATTTGCTAGATGGGAAGAAAATAAAAGAGAAAGTAATTGGAAAAAAATACAACAATGTGTAAATGAAACTCAAGGAAAAATAATAACTTATGACAATAAGCCTATAAATGCATTTTTTCATGCAAATAGTGGAGGAACTACAGAATTACCAGTTAATGTATGGGGAGGGTCAGATCTTCCGTATTTACAAGTAGTACAAACAAATGGTGAAGAAGGATATACTCAATACAGTTCTGAAGTTGCATTAACACAAGATGAGTTATTAAATAAATTAAAAGAAAAGTATGCAGATATACAAATAGATTTTAGTAACAACGAAGATATTAAAATTTTAGAATATACAGATAGTGGCAGAGTAAAGACTGTTAAATTTGGAAATCATCAATTATCTGGAGTTGAAACTAGAACATTGTTATCTTTAAAATCAACAAACTTCGAAATAAAAAAAGAAGGGTCAAATATAAAATTTTCTGTTAAAGGATATGGACATGGTGTGGGGATGAGCCAAACAGGAGCAGATACAATGGCAAAACAAGGAAGTAATTATGAAGAAATTATTAAACATTTCTATATAGGAGTAGAAATAAAAGATATAAATTCTTTATAAATGTATAATCTTCTAAAAATAGGAAATACTTCTAGTAATAAAATGTTGGAGGAGGATTATATGAGAAGAGATTCAAGAAAAAAACAGGGTAAATCAATAAGTGATAAAATAATAATGTATAGTGGTATAGGAGTTCTTATATTAGCTATTATTGTTGTAGCATTATTAATGTATAGTAAAAGCCTGAGTGATGATGTAAAAGATGGAACTATGACACTAGAACAAATGGCTAAAATTGCAGGGGACAATAACGAAAATACATTAACAACAAATGATACAGAAAGTGCAAGTACAGAAATTGGAAAGTCAGTAGAAGAATCTAAAAATGAAATTTCAAATAACACTACAAATAATACTACTTTAAATACTACAAAAAACACAAATAAAAACATAAGCAGTGATACAAATAAAAATACAACAACAAACACTACGAAAAATACTACAAAGACAAATACAACTCAAACAAATTCTAATGCAGATAAAGAGAACAAAAAAGAACAAGAATTTCAAAAACCTGTTGAGGGGGAAATTATAAGAGAATATGCAAAAGACAATCTTATTTATTCAGAAACTTTAAAAGAATGGACAACTCATGTAGGAATAGATATAAAAGCTGACAAAACTACAGTAGTAAAAGCATCAGAAGCGGGAACAGTAAAATCTATAAAAAATGATCCAAGATATGGCCTTACAATAGTTATCGAACATGATAATGGATTTCAAACAGTATATGCCAATCTTTTAACTTCTGAGTTTGTTGTTGAAGGTGAGAAAGTAGAAAAAGGACAAAGTATAGGAACAGTAGGTAATACAGCTGTATTCGAAAGTGCAGATGAACCACATTTACATTTTGAAATATTAAAAGATTCTATACAAGTAGATCCAAGTGTTTATATAAAATAAAATATAAAATTAGAGGCACAAGTAATATATTTTAGTGTCTCTAAGTTTGTGTTATTTACAGAATATATATAAATATTAAAAATAATAATAAATTTTCGACAAAATTTGTAAAAAAAGTTGAATTTTGTAAATATAATATGATATAATAAAAATTGGTTTGAAAAAGGGAGGAATTGTAAATGAAAAAAGATTTGAGAAAAACTAAAATAGTAGGAACAATAGGACCTGCAAGTGAAAATAAATTAGAAGAATTATTTAATGCAGGATTAAATGTTACAAGAATAAACTATTCTCATGGAAGTTGGGATGAACAAGCTGAAAAAACAGAAACAATTCTTAAATTAAGAGAAGAATTAGATATCCCAGTATCATTATTATTAGATATGCAAGGACCAGAAATTAGAACAGGAATGTTAGTAACAGGAAAAAATGAAAAAATAGTTTTAGAAGATGGACAAAAATTCACTTTAGTTAATGAAGATATTGTAGGAGATAAAGACAAAGTATCAGTATCTTACAAAAACTTATATAAAGATATAAAAGTTGGAGCTAAAGTATTAATCGATGATGGTGCAATAGAATTAGTTGTTGATGAAATCGACGGAAAAGACATCGTATGTACAGTAGTACACGGAAATGGTCTAGGAAGTAGAAAAACTATCAACTTACCAGGAACACCAGTAAGATTACCAGCTTTAAAAGAAAAAGATATAGCAGACTTAAAAACAGCATGTGAACATAATTATGATTATGTTGCAATGTCATTCACAAGAAACAAAGATGACATTGACCAAGTAAGAAAAGTATTAGATGAAAATGGTGGAAAAGATATAAAAATTATTACTAAAGTAGAAAACGTTGAAGGTCTAGAAAACATGGAAGAAATCGTAGACACAGCAGATGTTCAAATGATTGCTCGTGGAGATATGGCAACTGAAACAGACTTTACAGAACCACCAGTTATGCAAAAAAGATTCATAAAATTATCAAACAAAGCAAATAAACCAGCAATAACAGCTACACAAATGCTTGAATCAATGACTCATAATCCATTACCAACAAGAGCAGAAGCAAGTGACGTAGCAAATGCAATTTATGACAGAACTAGTGCAATAATGTTATCTGGAGAATGTGCAATGGGAGATTATCCAGTAGAATGTGTTGAAACAATGGTAAAAATAGCTAATAGAGTAGAAAATGATATAGATTACTGGAAAAAATTCAGAAAAAATACAAATAGAGATTTATCTGATATAGAAATAAAAATAGCATATTCAACATGTGTTATGGCTATGAATATGGATGCAGATGCAATTGTATGTTATACAAATACAGGAGATTCTGCAAGAAGATTAGCTGGATTAGGAGCAGGTTGCCCAATACTAGCAATTACAGATAATAAAAGAACATATAATCAATTAGCAATTGTTTGGAATGTAACACCAATTTATATTGAAAAACAAGAAACAATCAATAAAACAATTGAAAAAGGTATTGAAAAATTAAAACAAAAAGAAATTCTAGAAAAAGGAGATATGGTTGTTATTTCTGGTGGATCAAAAATGTTAGATGCAGCTGAAGAAAGCAAAATCATTGGTGGAATAGCAAAAATATAGAACTTAAATAGAGTATAAAAAACACTACAATATTAATTTGTAGTGTTTTTTCATATATTATAAATCTAATAATACAACTCTATCTTCTGTCCAAATTCCGGGTATTAATATATTTGCATATTTAAACATAAAACATTTAGCGCCTGATTCAAATAAGATATATAAATTTTTATTACCTGTAAAGTATATTTGTTCGGAACCAGCAGGTACAGTATAACTTGATTTCATTTTTAATGTATATTTACTATAATTTTGTGTTGAACTAGAAGATTTTTTTAATTTAGCTATATAAATCTTAGATGGAAATACTCCATATGAAACTGAAAGTGCCATAATGTTATCAGTTACAAATGATACACCTTGTACCTTTTTTGGAAGTTTTACACGAGCAACTTTTTTCAATTTATAATCATCACCATGTATTTCACAGGTAAAACCATACATATAAGAAGATTCTTTTTTAGAAAAATATCCTACCCATAATATACCATTATAACTTGTACAAAAAGATAAATATTTAGATTTAGTTCCATAAATTTGTTTGTTTTCAATAAGTTTAATAGGTCTAATTGCTTCATTATTTTTTGCTGCAAATAGTTGGGCTTTTGAAATTATATACATTATTTTAGTAGAAGCTATCCATATATTATCTCCATATTCTGCAATCCCACCACAATGTCCGCCTGGAGAATTGGATATGGTAACAGTTTTTAATAATTTACCAGATGAGCTAATTATATATATACGTGAGTTTAATTTTTTATAATGATCATATGCTGTAATTAATCTATATGTTTTTTGTTTATAAGAAATTCTGCATAACCCTTGAGGAATATAATCGCTATTAAGACCAGGGGTGTTATAAGAAGAATTAGATAGTACTCTTTTATTATATTTAAGCTGTGTAGAAATTGTAACAGCATGTACTGATGGTGTAATCAATATAATAATTGTAGCAAAGGCTACTAAAGTAATTAACAAAAGTTTTTTAATAGTTTTCATAAGTATCACCTCGCATAAAAGACAGTAGTAAAAGTTTATTACCTTTCATTGTCTTCTACTAATTCTTTAGTATTAAGATTAGGTATAGTTTTATCATTTTCAGTTACTGATATAGATTTTTTTGATAATTCTTTAATACTAACATTTTGTAAATTATCATCAAATGAAAATAAAACTGAAGAGTCATCACCATCTTTAGATAAAGTCATTTTGAAAAGTAATTCATTATCGTCTGATGAAACATAATATTTATTTTCACCATTTATTTGTGCAATATTTATTTCTTCTAAAGGTGTTTCACCAGTATTTGTTATATATTGCTCGATGATAGATAGTTTTTGATGTTGTTCTAAATTACTAGGAATCAACAATAAAGATTTTTTAGAAACTAAGTCTACGAGTTTTTCTGACATGCTATCATATAAACCATCCATGTTAGGTAATTCATCGAGAACTGAATAGACCTCTGTTTCAGTTGTGTTTTTTGCGTCAATATAACTTATACTAGCACGAAGTTTTTTATACATATTACTAATTTCTAAAATTTTTTCATTATCCAAATTATCAGAATCTTCTAATTGTTCTGATATATAACAATAGGCAGAATACAAATCGCCTTTATCAAAATATTGTAAATCCTTATTATAGGAACTAACATCAAATTCTTTATTATAATCATTAGAACGATCATGTTGGATAGCATTATATGCAATAGTACCTCCTGTTGCTAAGAAAGCAGCAGAACCAACAATCGCTAATCTTTTTCTAAATTTTTTGGCAGCTTCATTCATAAAAATCGCCTCCTATCCTATATGTAAATTATACCATAAATGAATATAAGAATCAAATTTCTAAAAAACTTTGTATGAGTTTTTCTTGTTATTCATAAATAAAAATGGTATACTTGATATATCGAAAAAATAAAGAAAGGAGAAAGGAGATTAATCCTAAAGATTAAGATCCGATTAACCATATGTCAAAACCAATAGTAGCAATAATAGGAAAACCAAATGTTGGTAAGTCAACATTTTTTAATTATTTAGCAGGAAGTAGAATATCAATAGTAGAAGATACCCCAGGTGTAACGAGAGATAGGGTATATGCAGAAACAAATTGGAGAGGAAGAAATTTTACATTAATAGACACAGGAGGTATAGAACCTGAGTCAGAAGATATTATTCTTTCACAAATGAGAGAACAAGCTAATTTAGCAATAGCTATGGCAGATGTAATATTGTTTTTAACTGATGTAAGACAAGGAGTTACAGCTGCTGATAAAGAAATAGCTTTAATGTTAAAAAAATCTAAAAAGCCAATTGTATTAGTATGTAATAAAGCAGATAATTTTGAAAAAGATAGACAGGAAATTTATGAATTTTATAATTTAGGTATAGGTGACCCATATCCAATTTCTGCAACAAATGCAATAGGAATAGGTGATGTATTAGACAAAATATATGAAAGTTTCCCTGAAAAAGTTGATAATGAAGACGACGAAGATATTATAAAAGTAGCTGTTATAGGAAAACCTAATGTAGGAAAATCATCATTAATAAATAATATATTAGGAGAAAATAGAGCAATAGTAAGTAATATAGCAGGTACTACACGTGATGCAATAGA
>CAKPRW010000026.1 GCA_934183045.1 uncultured Clostridia bacterium | reverse complement strand
ATCCAAATCCATCGGTTCAGCCGACGACAGTTCCAACATCCAATCCAAATCCAACGGTTACAAATAATCCTTCACAGGATGATGTGACCAAAATTGATTTCGACTTTTGGTGGAAGCAATTTTTGTCTGGAACAATCAGTTGGGAACAGTTTTCCAATATAGTTGGTAAGTACCAGTGGACAACTGAAACTGAATGGGAGGAAACCAGCGTAACTTATTACGTGTACAACCCAGATGGGACAATTGCATATACGACAACCATAAAGACTGGATCAGGGAAAGGAAATGGAACAGGATCATCAAATCAGCAAGGAGGTTCTGCTGGTACAGCAACAGTTGATGTAAACGCAACAGGAAATGGTGGCGGAACAGCAACAGTTTCAGCTTCAGCGATTAGCGGTAACAAATCTAAATGTAAAAGTAAAGCTCATGTAAAAGTGAGCGGAGCTAAAGTAGAATGGATCACAGCGTCCGGGAAAACTAAAACAGTCTTTTTCGCAAAGAAAAATGGCAAGTTTAAGTTTAAGGAGATTAAAGGGAAGAATATAGTTGCGTCAGGCTACATTTCAGAACTCAACTGTATCTTTATTCGATTAAAAAACGGGCATGGTTACACTATTTCTCTTAAAAACCATAAGGTTAAAAGAGTTAAAGGGACATGCTATAAAGCATTTAGGAAAAGAACGGGCTTTATAAAAGCAATTCTAATCAAGAAAAAGTCTGGAGGTTACAAGAAAGTTTCTGTAAAGAAACTGAAGTTAACTAAAGGAACTTATAAAAAGACAATTAACAAATAGTTTGTTTCAATGTGCATAAAAGTAATAGCTGGGGCGGAAATTTCACCCTGGCTATTGCCGTTTTTATATATAAACATGTATAAAAAATTGACAAAAGGGTATATAATTTAATATAATAATTAATAAATCACTTTAGAAATGAGAGGGAAAAATGAAAAGAATTAAATTGAAAGATAGAGTATTACCTGTGTATACAAAGGGGGAAGAAATATTTAATATGACATCTCATATAGTAGGAGCAGTATTAGGATTGGTGGCTTTGGTTTTATGTATTGTTTTTGCAGCAATTCATGGTAATACATATGGAGTAGTGAGTGGATCAATATATGGTACGACAATGATAATCTTGTATACAATGTCTAGTATATATCATGGATTAAGTCCCAAAAAGTATTCTAAAAGAGTGTTTCAAGTGTTAGACCACTGTTCAATATTTTTATTGATCGCAGGTTCATATACACCGTTTGCATTATGTACAATTAGACAAAATGACCCAGTGTTTGGTTGGGGAATATTTGCAGTAATATGGTTGTTGGCAATTTTAGGAATAGTTTTAAATGCAATAGATATAAAAAAATTTAAAGTATTTTCTATGATTTGTTATCTGTTAATGGGGTGGTGCATTATTATAAAAGCAAGTATATTACCTCAAACTTTAGGAATGGTAGGAGTGGTTCTTTTGGTAGCAGGAGGAATTGCTTATACAGTAGGAGCCGTTATATATGGACTTGGTAAGAAATATAAATATGCACACTCTATATTTCATCTATTTATATTATTAGGAAGTTTATTGCAATTTTTATGCATATTATTATATGTAATGTAATAAATTATAAAAAACAATTAGTTAGATAATAAAAGAAATAGTAAGGAATTAGAATATAAATATAAAAAGTTTATAAAAAAAGAAAAAATTAGCTTGTTAATTTTAAAAATATATGCTAAAATATAAATAACTTAAGAATAGAAAATTTAATATGTAATCAATCTACCCTGCGTAGTGCGTATAGACAGAATTTTTAGAACCAACACACGATAAGAGGGGCTGAATCTCTAAATATGGCGTGCAAGCTCACAATATAGTGAGAAGCCCATGAGTATTTAGGTAGGCACCCACCTGTTTTTAGGAGCAGGTCCTTAAAAATTCAAGCATCTGACGGCTAAGGCGGGGATTTTTTTTGTTTTACAAAAATTTAAAATCAGTTGTATTATCAGAATTTATCAAATAAACATTAAATGTCTAAAATATTTATTAAATAATTACATTTCAAATCTTTTAAATTTTAAATCATTTATTTAATATTTTATCTACTATAATATTATTACAATAGATATGAAAAAATAAATTATACATTAACTAGACAAAATATAAGATGAAATATATAATAAAAAAGTAAAAATATTTTAAACTTCCATATGTATATAAATTAATCTTATTAAGGAGGAAAATATAATGGAAAATGACAAAATAGATTATTTAAAAAATAAGGCAAAAGAAGTAAGGAGAGATATAATAGAGCAAGTATATAAAGCACAATCAGGGCATCCAGGAGGATCACTTTCAATTGCAGATATTTTAACAGTCTTATATTTTGATGAGATGAATATTGATGAAAAAAATCCTCATTGGGAAGAAAGAGATAGACTTGTTTTATCAAAAGGACATTGTTCACCAGCATTATATAGTTGTCTAGCTAATAGAGGTTATTTTGACAAAAAAGAACTACAGACTTTTAGAAAAATTGAAAGTAAATTGCAGGGACATCCCGATATGAATAAAGTCGCAGGAGTAGATATGACATCAGGATCTTTAGGACAAGGATTATCAATATCAAATGGAATGGCCATCAATGCAAAACTAGACAATAAAAATTATAGAGTATATTGTATATTAGGTGATGGAGAAATAGAAGAAGGACAAGTATGGGAAGCAGCAATGGCTTCATGCAAATACAAACTAGACAACCTTTGTGTAATTATAGATAATAACAATCTGCAAATAGATGGTACAATAGAAGAAGTAATGAATTCATATCCAATTGATGAAAAATTTAAAAGTTTTGGATTTCAAGTTATAAATATAGATGGACATGACATAGACGAAATACTAAAAGCATTTGAAGTTGCAAAAAACATAAAAAACAAACCAACATGCATAATAGCCAAAACTATAAAAGGAAAAGGTGTTTCATTCATGGAAAACAAAGTAGAATGGCATGGTAAAGCACCGAACGAAGAACAGTACAACCAAGCAATAAAAGAGGGATTTGGGGACGTTCCTTTAATTCCCTGATTTTGGGAATTAGGGACACTCCTTAATCAAAAGAAATTTAAAAATACACATAGGATATAAGGAGAATAACCAAATAAGTATAATAAGATAAAAAATAGATTATATAAATGATTTTTGAAAGGAAGAGTTAAATGAAAATATTATATGGAACATCTAATTTAAACAAGTTAGAACAAATCAAAAATTTTTTTAAGAAGCAAAATGTAGATTTAGAAATAATATCATTAAATGATATTGGTTTTGATGAGGAAATAGAAGAAAATGGTAAAACTATAGAAGAAAATTCTATGATAAAAGCAAAAGCTATAAAACAGTTTTGTGATCAAAAAAATATAAATGAAATAATAGTTACAGACGATACTGGGCTTATGGTTGACGCGCTTAATGGGGCACCTGGAGTATATTCTGCACGATATGCAGGAGATCATGCACCACAAGAGGTAGCTATTAACAAAATGTTGAATGAAATGAAAGATGTAGAAGAAAAGGATAGAACTGCTCATTTTGAATGTGTTTTGACAGCAGTATTACCAAATGGTGAATATATAGTAGAAAAGGGAATTACTGAAGGAAAAATTGCTGTTGAACCAGGAACAATGGGAAAATTGACTTTCGGACCGATTTTTATTCCAAAAGGGTATACAGTAGTACTAAATGATCTTAAAGATGAGGAATTAGGACATACACATAGAGAAAAAGCTTTTCTAAAAATATTAGAAGATTTGAAGAAATAGAAAGGAAGGTAACTTTATGGATATAAATAACAAAATTGCTACTAGAGAAAGTTATGGAAAGACATTGCTTGAATTAGGGAAAAAGAATAAAAACATAGTTGTTTTAGATGCAGACTTAGCAGGTGCAACAAAAACAAATATGTTTGCAAAAGAATTTAAAGATAGATTTTTTGATATGGGAATTGCAGAAGCTAATATGATGTCTACAGCTGCTGGTTTTGCTACATGTGGTAAGATTCCATATGCTAGCACATTTGCAGTATTTGCAGCAGGAAGAGCATATGATCAAATTAGAAACAGTATATGTTATCCTAATTTGAACGTAAAAATATGTGCAACTCATTGTGGCGTTACAGTAGGCGAGGATGGTGCTACACACCAAATGATAGAAGATATTTCGTTAATGAGAACACTTCCAAATATGACTGTGATTTCTGTATCTGATGATACACAAGCTAAGTGGGCAGTCGAAGAAATTTCTAAAATAAAAGGTCCAGTTTATTTAAGATTAGCAAGAATGAAAACACCTGTTATATATGATAATGTTGATGAATTTGAAATAGGAAAAGCTGTTCAAATTGGAGATGGAACTGATGCGACAGTGTTTGCAACAGGAGTAACTGTTTGTGAGGCTTTGAAAGCACAAGATATGTTAAAAAATCAAGGGATAAACATTCGTGTTGTTGATGTACACACGATAAAACCAATTGATAAAGAAATGATTATAAAATGTGCAAAAGAAACTAAAACATTAATTTCAATAGAAGACCATAATATAATAGGTGGATTAGGATCTGCAATTTCAGAAGTATTAACGGAAAATTATCCCGCAAAATTAATTAGATTAGGAATTAAAGATACTTTTGGCAAATCTGGAAAAGCAGAAGAACTAATGAAATATTTTGAAATTACTTCAGAAGATATTATAAAAGTTCTTCAAAAATAAAATAATTAATATATAGGATAAAAGGAATGTCCCTAAATCCCAGAAATAGGGATTTTAAGGAACGTCCCCTAATCCCGGAGAGGAGGAGAGATGGCTAAAAGTAAGACTGTGTTTGTTTGCAGTGAGTGCGGAAATGAGTCGACGAAGTGGCTTGGAAAGTGCCCTGCTTGTAATAGTTGGAATACTTTTTATGAGCAAAAGGTTGTTGAGAGTAAGAGTGGTTCGTTGAAGGCAAATGATGTAAAGAGTAATGTTCCTCATAAGTTGAATTCGTATGAAGCAAAGGAAACTTTGAAGACTTCTACTGGTTTTTTAGAGTTGGATAGAGTTTTAGGTGGAGGTTTGGTAAAAGGTTCTTTAATTTTATTAGGAGGAGAACCTGGAATTGGTAAATCAACACTTATTTTGCAAATTTGTGATAAGGTTCAAGGTGAAGGAAAAGTTTTGTATGTTTCAGGAGAAGAGTCTGCTGAACAAATAAAATTGAGAGCTGATAGATTAGGAATTAATAATGAAGATATATTATTTTTAGGTGAAACTGATATAGATATTGTAAATCAATCAATAATTGAAACGAATCCCAAATTAGTTATTATAGATTCTATACAAACTATGTATTCAGATGAAATAACAGCAGCGGCAGGAAGTGTGAGCCAAGTAAGAGAGATAACCTCACAGGTTATGAGAGTGTGTAAATCAAGAGGAATTACAACAATAATTATAGGTCATGTAACAAAAGAAGGAAACATAGCAGGTCCAAGAGTCTTAGAACATATGGTAGATACTGTATTGTATTTAGAAGGAGAAAGATATTTTTCATATAGAATTTTAAGAGGTGTAAAAAATAGATTTGGTTCTACAAATGAAATAGGTATGTTTGAAATGAGAGAAGAAGGGATGTGTGAGATACTAAATCCTTCAGATATATTAATATCAGAAAGGGATGATAATCCAGCAGGATCATGTATTGTATCAAGTATGGAAGGTACAAGACCTATTTTAGTGGAACTTCAAGCACTAACATCACAAACTGTATTTGGATATCCTAAAAGAGCTGCAAATGGAATTGATTATAACAGATTATCATTATTAATTGCTGTACTTGAAAAGAAAGCTGGTCTTATGCTTGGATCACAAGATGTGTATTTAAATGTTGTAGGGGGACTTAAAATAAATGAACCATCGATTGATTTGGGTATATGTATGGTAACAATATCAAGTTTTAAAAATATATCAATTCCAACTAATATGGTAATAATGGGAGAAGTTGGTTTAACAGGTGAAGTTAGAAGAATTAACTATATAGAAAAAAGATTGAAAGAAGCGGAAAAATTAGGATTTAAAAGTTGTATAATTCCAGAAAGTAACAAAAAAGACTTGAAAGATAATTATAAATTAGATATAATAGGCGTTAGAAATGTGAATGAAGCAATAAAAAAAGTGGGATTGAAGTAAAAAAAGAAATACCATGTAAAATATGAGATAATATAATTCTAGGTAAAGCCTAATGAAGGGAGTCTAAAAGTTGAGAAAAGGGAAAGAAGACAACATTACTGAAATCTTAAAATTAATTGCACCAGGAACACCAATACGTGATGGACTTGAAAATATTCTAAGAGCTAGGACAGGAGCTTTATTATTAATAACAGATAATAATGATGTATTAAAACAAGTAGTAGATGGTGGATTTACAATAAATGAAGAATACACATCATCTAAATTATATGAATTAGCAAAAATGGATGGAGCAATTGTACTTAGTGGTGATTTGAAGAAAATTTTATATGCAAATGCGCAATTAATACCATCACATGATATTAGTACACTAGAAACAGGGACAAGACATAGAACTGCTGAAAGAACAGCTAAACAAACTGGTGAATTAGTAATTAGTATTTCACAAAGAAGAAGCATAATAACAGTATTTAAAGGAAATGATAGATACATATTAGAAGATGCAGATGTTGTATTAAACAAAGCAAATCAAGCTATTCAAACATTAGAAAAATATAAAAAAGTATTTGATAATAAACTTAATGTTTTAAATGAATATGAATTTAATGACATAGTAACATTACAAAATGTTATAGTAGCAATTCAAAGGGCTGAAATGGTAATGAGAATTGTAGAAGAAATTCAAAGGCAGATATATGAACTAGGTAATGATGGAAGATTAGTAAAAATGCAATTAGAAGAATTAATTGGTGGACTAGAGCGAGAAGAAATGCTTATAGTAAAAGATTATATAGTAGCTGGTAGAAAAAGAAGAACACCAGAGAAGGTATTGCAAAGTTTAGAAAATCTTAATTATGAAGATTTATTAAAAGAAACTGTAATAGCAAAAATATTAGGATATGAAAATTTTGAAAATTATGATGAAATTGCAGTGTATACTAAAGGATATAGAATATTGAGTAAAATACCAAGGATGCCATCAAATATAGTAGAAAATTTAGTAGATTCTTTCAAATCATTCCAACATATATTAGCAGCAGATATAGAGGATTTAGACGAAGTAGACGGAATAGGAGAAGTAAGAGCGAGAACAATAAAACAATCTCTAAAAAGAATGCAAGAACAATTTATATTTGATAATTTAATTTAAAGAAAGGAAAGCAGAAGATGAAAAAAGTAAAAAATATTATTTGGATAATTGCCTTAATTTTGGTAATAGTATTAATAGCAGGAGTTGGATATGGATTTTATAAAAGAGCAACAATGGAAGTTAAAAATCCAATAGCAACGATGGAAGTTGAAAATTTTGGAACGATAAAATTTGAGTTATATCCAGAATTAGCTCCACAAACAGTTGCAAATTTTGTTACACTTGCAAATCGTGGATTTTATGATGGATTAACATTCCACAGAATAGTAAAAGATTTTATGATACAAGGTGGAGATAAAAAAGGAACAGGACAAGGTTCAGCATCATTATCAGATTTAAAAGATGGTGGAGAAGATACAGATTATTCTATAAAAGGAGAATTTGTTTCTAATGGAGTTAATAACACATTGAAATTTGATGAAGGTGTTCTAGGAATGGCAAGAAATGATTATACATCATATTCATCATCATTAACAGAAGAATCATACAATTCAGGAAGTTCACAATTCTTTATTGTAACAAAGGCTAATTCTTCTTTAAACGGAAATTATACTTCTTTTGGTAAAGTAACAGAGGGAATGGATATAGTTCATAACATAGAACAAACAGAAGTAAAAGCTTCAGATACTAGTACAGAAAGTGAAAATTCAGAAGTTAGTACTCCTGTAAATCCTCCAAAAATTACATCTTTAAAAGTGGAAACATTTGGAGTAGATTATGGATTGCCAGAAACCTTGACACCATTTGATTACACAACATGGATGTATAAACAATATGGAATAGATCCAAGTGCTTTAACAAATCAATAAAAAAATATAAAAAAACAGTTGACAAATAGGGTGGAAATTAGGTATAATATTAAATGTGTTTGAAACATACACATTTAAATACGGTGGATGTGGCGTAGCTGGTTAACGCGCCAGTTTGTGGCACTGGAGATCGTGGGTTCGAGTCCCATCTTCCACCCCATTTAAATTACTATATAAAAACACAATTATATTGGGCTGTAGCCAAGCGGTAAGGCACCAGACTTTGACTCTGGCATGCGTGTGTTCGAATCCCACCAGCCCAGCCAATAATATTAAGACTTTCAAGAGATTGAAGGTCTTATATTTTTGCCCCCAATAGGCTTACTTGTCCAAAGTACAAGTATAATAATGTTTTTATTTTGTTATATCAAAAATTAAATTAAAAAAGATATAAGAAAAAGTATTTACTTGCTCTTATATCTTTTTAATAAGTTGTTTTATCCAACTTAATAGTAAAATCAATGCTAATAATTTTGCGGAAAAAATATTACAAAAATATTAAATTTTTATAACAAAACTAGTTTTGATATTATATTTGTTGTAAAAAACAAAACAGTGTGATATAAGTTACATAAGATAATAAGTATAAAAGTAATAATTATATACTTGTAAACGAAGGAGAATTATAATGAGTTGGGCTGGAACATGGAATTTAGAATACACAGGAAAAAATAATGAAAAATTTGTAAATGTAGCTAAATTGGTAATAGCTAATTTTAAAAAGAGGTTTGAGATAAGTGATGATAAAAATGAATTAGATGCTATAAGAGTATTAAATTGGTATAGTGCTGATATAGATATTGAGAAAATTCTATCTTATTTAGAGGACGGAGATCAGATTCATGTATTAATAGATGGGTAAACACATCCTATTCGTGAAATTATAAGTGAGGGTGAATATGTAACAAGAGAAGGTACGCCAAATAAAAATGATTATGATTGGGCAGAAATAAATCAAGAGACAGGCGAAACCATATATCATTTTAGTGAAGAATATATAGAACCAGAATATGACTATTGTGAATGGGAGAAACAAACATATAGAAAAGAAAATGGTAAAGTTGTTATGAACTGCGAGTTTACCGATTGTAATAGA
Source organism: uncultured Clostridia bacterium (assembly GCA_934183045.1). Taxonomy (GTDB): domain Bacteria; phylum Bacillota; class Clostridia; order TANB77; family CAG-508; genus CAG-269. The sequence goes on along the minus strand of CAKPRW010000026.1, from coordinate 7,267 downwards.
AGGCAAAGCGATAGGTATGAAATGATAGGAGCTTTTATTTACGAATTAGCATATCCAGAAAGGGCTAGAGAAGAAGCTTTAGAAGAAGGATCTACATATACTTTGGATACATATATAGAATGGATTGCCCAAGAAATGGGTGATGATGAAGAAATGTTGCCTATTATTCAAGATTTTATGAATAAAATAATGAATATAAGTAGAGATGAAGTGGTAAAAGAATATGGGAAAATAGATGAAGAAGCATTCACATACTTTAATGATATAAAAGCTAAATTCAAATCACTTGAATCAATAAAAGAATATCTTTCAGTAATAAAAGAAAAATTGCCGCCAAAAGAAAAAGAAAAAAAAGTCGTTCTTCCAGATTTATTTGCTAATATGAGTAAAAAAGATATAAGTCAATTAGGAGGAAAGGAAGAATTGCTTAAGCTATATGAAAGAGAAGGTGAATATAAAACTAGAGAAATATTATTAATATTGGGATATGACTTAAATAGTGGTCTTAAAGAAAAAGGTGAAAATGAAGTAAATAGAAATATAAAACAATCAGTCATAGATTATTTTTTAGGATGTATAAAGTGTAAATATCCTAACCTTACATCCAGAAATGAAGAGAAGTTTGCAAAAACATTAGGAGGATTTATTGATTATAAATTGGGAGGAATGGATTGCTGTTTAAGTATTGATTATGATCCTTGTCAAGAATTATTATCAGCATTTTATAGTATGGATATGAGTAATTTTGATTCTGGACTTCCTATATTTAATGTGTTTCCAATTAAAACGCAAGTAAGAATGAAAAATGGAAGGTGTGCAACTGTAAGTAGCGATTATGGAAAATCTGAAATATTATACATGACTGACGAGTATAGACAAGAATTAATGACATCTGTAAATAAAAGAATAATGCAAGAAGAAGCTAAAATACCACAGGAAGTAAAAGATGAATTTGAACAAGAATATCAAACTGAAATGGAAGCGCTAGCTATAAAAAGAGAAAAAACAATAAAAAGGAAAGAAGAAATCCAAAGGGTTTTAGAACAAAAAAAGGCCCTTGAATTAAAAGCGCAACAATTAATTGAAAGTTATTCAACTAGGATAAAAGAATTAGAAATTCAAGGATTGTCAGAGGAAGAAAAAATACAAAAAAAACATAGTATAATTAAAGAAATAAAACAAATACAAGAAGCTGCTAGATCTGATAAGTTTGTAGAAAAATTGGGACAAATTGAAGAAAAGTATGGATGGGCTGATTTAGAAATACTTCATGAAAAACATACAGACAGTTTAGGAGATAAAGAACAATGGTTAAGAAAAAAAAGAGTTCAATACGCAAGAGAAGAATTTGATAGGACTTGGGAAGAGTATAGAAAAGAACATCCAAATGAATTTGGATGGCCAGACACAAGTTCTATACCTTCTGATTTAGATAGATTATATTTACAAAGAGAGCAAATAGCTGAATATGATAGGAAACAAGAGAAGAAAGGAAAAGAACAAGGACAAGAAAGTAAAAATATACCAAAAGAACAACAAGAATTTGCAGATGCATTAGGTAAAGCGTATGCAGAATATATGGAAGAACATGGAGATATAGATGAATATAGCTTTAGAAATAATAGAAAATTAATATTAGCAGATAGTTTTTCAAAATACTTTGCATCTAATTATCAAAATTTAACGAATTCGGCATTTTTAATAGATTTTGAAAATGGACCTATGAGAAAAATTGCAGAACAAAAAGGCTTTAAAAAATCATTTGATATGTATGGGTGGGGGAGTGATTTAACAACAGATATAGCGCATATTAAAGTGTCAGAAGGCTTAATATATTCTGTAGATGAATTATTAGACCAAGTAAAGATAGAATATGCAAAACCTGAAGCAATTCAACTAAAAATTAATAAACTTAATAGTGAAATTTTATTCATGCAAGATACTGGAGAAGATGATTGGAATGTAAGAAGAATTGAAAGACAAAGAGATTCTTTTGTTGCATATCAAAGACAATTACAAGGGGAAAAAGAAACAGAACCATCACTAGAAGAATTAGATAAGCAAAAATCTCTTTTGGAGAAATTAAATGGAAAAGTTACAGAATTATTAAAACATCATGATAAAACGAGCCAACAAGAAAATGTAGATGATGTAATAGATTTTGATGATTAGGAGGAAAAAATGTCAAATAATAGTTTGATACCAGTAAACGAAAGTATATTTAGTAAAATAAAAAGCTTTTTCAAAAAAATATTTGGACAGCAAACGATAAAAGATTACAAAATAGACAATACAGATAACATGATTGAAAATCAAGAAGAAATTAGAAATTTAAATTTTACCGAAAATATAAAAATTGAAGAAACAGAAGAACAAAAGTTAATGCGATTACAAAAATTAGTAAGAGAAAAAAGAATATCTGAAAATGATTTATCTGAAGAAGAAATAGAAAAATTAAGAAAACTATATAATTCTCAAATTGAAAATTTAAGAAAATCAATTTTACAAAAAAGAAATAAAATAATGAAGATAAAATATGAACAAAAAAGAAAAGCTCATGCAAGTGTATAAAATTAAAGAAAAATAATAAATAAGTTCTAAACAACACCTATTAATAATATAAATTTAATAAATAAAAAAAGAGGTGTTGCAAAATGGAGATGTATAAAAATATAGCAAAAGGAATTGGGATAGCACTTATTTCAACATTTATATTATTAATAATTTTCTCTATATTACTTACATATACAAATATAAGCGAAAAAGTAATCACACCAGTAATATTAGTAGTAACAGCAATTAGTATATTAATCGGAAGTTCAATAGGAAATATAAAAATAAAAAAGAACGGAATAATAAATGGTGCACTAGTTGGAGGAACATATATACTAATATTATATTTGATTTCTAGTTTACTAAATTGGAACTTTTCACTAAATGTCCAAAGTATAATAATGATAGTCGTAGGAATTATTTTTGGAATATTAGGTGGAATAGTAGGTGTTAATAAAAAATAAATAAAGATAAATAATAAATTGTCAATGTCGAATTTTGCGATCAAAAATTATAATTTTTGCAAATATTTAATTGACAATTTATTTTTTTGCCATTATAATTCTACTACATTTTACATTTCTATAATTCTATAATTTATATTTAAATTTTAAAAGTCAAATTTTATTTCGAAAAAAATCCAAAAACAAAAATAATCATATAAGGAGGAATGCCTTTGAAACAAAAAAGAAAAATATTTATAGTAGTAGGAATTTTATTAACTATCCTAGTATCTTTTTTTGGTGGAAAAGCTTATTCAAAATATGTTACAAGACTAAAAGGAGAAGGGGTGGCCCAAGTAGCAACTTGGAAATTTAAAGTTAATAATCAAGAAGAACAAGTGCAAACAATAAATTTACAGTCTAGTTACAATAATGGAACATTAGTTGGTAATAAAATGGCACCAGGTACAAATGGAAAGTTTGAGATTATTGTTGATGGGACTGGTTCAGATGTTGGGATTTTTTATACTATTGATTTTATAAATGAAAAAAATAAACCACAAAATTTAAAATTCATTTATGATAATACGCAATATAACTCAATAACAGAATTAACTAAAGTTTTATCAGGAGTAATAAATTCAAATGAAGAAGAAAAAAGAAAAGTATTTACAATAAATTGGGAATGGAAATACGAAACAGGAAACACGAAAGAAGAAATTATAAAAAATGATAAAATAGATACTAGAGATGGAGAAAATATTTCTAATTATACATTTGACATAATTGTATCTGGAAATCAAATTAATTCAAATGCATAGTTTTATGTGGAATTATAGAAATAAAATGAAAATTCTACAAAAAGGAAGATGCGATGAAATTTATTAAAAAGAAAAAAATAATATTTACAACAATAAATTTAGTTATAATATTTTTCTTACTATTTTTTTTAGGATCTTGTATTGGCAAAACTGTAAGTGATATCCAAATAAAGAGTACAGAAAATGTTGCAAAACCTATTATTATAGTAGAAAACGGACCTAAAGTACAATTAACTGCAACAAATAATCAAAATAATTATATCTTTAAAGTGAAAAACTATAACGAATATGGAGAAATTACACATGTTGATATTAAATATAATATAGAAATATCGAATGACATTGATGATGCTATATTAATGAAATTATTTAAAAACAATAAAGAAATACAAATAAAAGATAATCGATCTCAATATTTTATACTAACAAAAGATAATAAGAAACAGGACGAGTTCAGATTAGAGGTTAAATATGATAAAACAAAATCAACTTTATTAGATGATATTGTTAAGGACATACAAATAAAAGTACATTCAGAACAGCAAAAAATGTAAAGGAGTAATAATGAAAAAGAAAATATATTGTTTTATAATTTTATTAATGTATATAATATTTATTAGTATCGATTCTTGTGCGAAATACGCTTTTGATAATGTATATACAGCAATAGCAATAGATATAGATAGAAAGCGTCCAGAAATAAAAATAATAGAAATAGAAAATTCGAATACTGAAAATAAAAGATATGCAAATAAGACACATGTTATATCTGTTAAAATAGAGATTGATGAAAAAAATATTGTTAAAAATAATTTTAATAAAGAGAATATAAAAATATTAATAAAAGACAAAGAGGTAAAACCAGAAATTTATGAAATAAATGAATTAAATAACAAACAAAATAAAATAATTTATGAAATAAAATTAAAAGGATTATTAGAAGAAGGGTTGTTGAAAATAAAGATACAAGAAGGTACTATAGTTGATAAATCCAATAATTTTAATTTGGAAAATATAATATGTACGGACATTTATATATGCAATACATCGTCTAATGTTAAGTTTATAGAAATTAGAAAAGATAAAGTATAAATTAATTAATATAATTTATAAAAAAATAGTTGATATTTTTTTTATTTTAATATAAAATTTAAAAAGACAAATTTTGAAATTGCAAAATGATTTAAAATTAATACCTAATAATTTAAAACTATTATAATGGAGGAATTCAAATGAAAAAAATAAAAATTTTAACAATATTATTAGCAATTATATTAATATCAGTTATTGCTTTTTTTGGAGTTTATACTCAAGTCCAAAATAGAATGGAAAATCAAGTAAAAGATTATTCTTATGCAATGGATTTAAAGGGAACAAGAAGTATAAGTTTAAAAGTAAATAAAGAAAATAAAACAACTATAAAAGATTCAGAAGGAAATGAAGTAACAGATTCAGAAAACTTAACAGATGAAGAGATGACACAAAAAGGATATACTAAAGAAGAAATACCATATAATTCTGAGGATGTATTAACAGTAGATAATTACAAAAAGGCAAAAGAAATTATTGAAAAAAGATTAAAAAAATTAAATGTAGATTATTATGATATTAAATTAGATGAACAAACTGGAAGTATTGTATTAGAAGTTACAGAAAATGATAAAACAGATAACATAGTAAGTAATTTAAATACAACAGGTAAATTTGAAATAATAGATACAGAAACTAAAGAAGTTTTAATGGATAATAATGACATAAAAAGGGCTGCTGTAATGTATGGTTCAAATTCTTCTTCAACAACAAGTTCTTCTGGAACATCAGTATATTTAGATATCGAATTTAACAGAGATGGCGCTAAAAAATTAGAAGATATTGGTAACAAATATGTAAAGAATAGTGAAAGTTCAAGTGATGATACAAATACAACAAGTCAAGAAAATACAACAGGAGAAGATCAAAATACAGATGAAACAGATAGTGAAAAAGAAAAAACTATAACAATGAAAATTGATGATGAAGAAATAATGTCAACAGGATTTGAAGAACCAATAAAAACAGGAAAGTTACAACTATCTGTAGGACAAGCTTCAACTGATCAAGATACATTACAAGGATATGTAGATCAAGCGACAAGTATGGCAACAGTGTTAGATACAGGAGATATACCAATAAAATATGAAGTTGATGAAAATGAATATGTAGCATCAGATATTACAAAAGATGATTTACAAGTTTTAAAATATATAGCTATAGGAGTTATAGCTTTAGCATTGATAGTTCTATGTATTAGATATAAAACAAATGGAATTGTAGGAGCTATTTCATTTGTGGGATTATTTGCATTATTAATGTTATTGATAAGATATACAAATGTTATAATATCAATAGGAGGACTATTTGGTATAGCGTTAGTATTAGTTCTTGAATATATATTTATAAACAAAATTTTAAATAAAATTAAACAAAAATCAAAAGAAGATCTAAGTATTAATAAAATATTAAAAGAAACATATGGAGAATTTATAGCTATAATAATTCCGATAGCAATAGCTATTATAACCTTCTGTTTTACAAAATGGGTTCCAATAAGCAGTTTAGGAATGATAATGTTCTGGGGAATTTCATTAATATTAATCTATAACTTTGTTATAATTGGTAGTTTATTAAAAATAAAAGTAGAAAACAAATAGGAGGTAATAAAATGAAAAAAAATAATAAATTAAAAATAATTACATTGTTAAGTATAATAGTTATTATAGCTGGAATAATAGTAACTGCAGTATTAGGTTTTAACTTTGAATTAGCATATCAAGATACAAAAAAAGTAGAACTTTATATAAATAAAGAGTTTGAAGTATCAGACATCAAACAAATAACAAATGAAGTGTTTAAAGATGAACAAGTTGTAATACAAAAGGTAGAAGTGTTTGAAGATACAGTAAGTGTTATGGCAAAAGATATAACGGATGAGCAAAAAACAGAATTAATTACAAAAGTAAACGAAAAATATGGAACAGAAATAAAAGCAGATAGTACTGAGATTGTTTCAGTACCACATATAAAAGGTAGAGATATTATAAAACCATATATACAACCATTAACAATTTCAACAATTATTATTTTAGCTTATATGGCAATTAGATATTATAAATTAAATATCTTAAAAGTATTAGTTAAGACAGTTGGGGTATTAGCAATTGTGGAAGGTGTAGTATTTAGTTTGATAGCTATTACTAGACTACCTATTAGCAGATTTACAATGCCTGTAGCTTTAACAATATATCTACTAACACTTATAGCAATTACTAATAACTTTGAAAAACAATTAAAAGTGAAAAAAGAAAAAGAAAATAATAAAGAATAATTTGAAAAATAATCTTTTTGTATCATTTAATACAAGAAGATTATTTTTTTAGTATATTAAACTAACATAGTGGACAATAAGATAAT
>CAKPRW010000025.1 GCA_934183045.1 uncultured Clostridia bacterium | reverse complement strand
TAGTTTGTGGGTTTCTTCCTTTTCTAGCTGCTCTTTTTCTTACTTCAAAAGATCCAAATCCAACTAATTGAACTTTTTCTCCTTTTTTTAGTGATTCTGTTACAACTTCTACGAAAGCGTTTACTGATTCTTCAGCTGCTTTTTTTGTTGCTCCTGTTTTTGCAGCTACTGCTGCTACTAATTCAGCTTTGTTCATTTAAATTACCTCCTATAAGATCTAATGTTATGTACTTCTATCGCTTGAACAATAGCAATAAATGTACTTCTATTTTATTAGATTCGCCAAAAATGTTGAAAATCCTTCTTTTTTTCTTATTTTTATCGATTTTTTTTAATATATTTTTAATTTTTCTAAAATTCTATATATTTTATCTCCACTTGGTATAAGTGTTATTTCTTCTTTTGAAAATATTTTTAATACTAATATTGCTAATCCATAAATTATCACAGCTACTACTATTGCTAATATTGTAGCCAATTTTTGTGCAATTATTCCTGAAAGTGTTAAGTAAATAAAATAAGAACAAATTCCCATAATTGCAGTCGCTAATATTGGTTTTAATACAAATTTTGAAAAAGTTAAATTTAATTTTATATTTTTCCTTAGTGATGTAATCGCTATTGTAAAAGCTACTAAATGACACGCTACAGATGCAATTGCTGCACCATTAACTCCTATTTCTGGTATTGGTACTAAAATTAAATTTAAAATTAATTTAACTACTACTCCGGCATCCTAATGATACTGCTGGGATAATTAGCTTTCCATATCCCTGTAAAGCTCCATTTATAGTTTGATCTAGTATTGTAAATATAATTGTAAGAGCACTTATTTGTAAAATAACTTCTCCTGAACTCGCATTTGGGAATAATAAATTTAGTATTGGTCCTGCAAAAATGCACATTCCCACAGTGCAAGGCAATCCTATTAACATTGAAATTAATAATGAAAATGATGTTTTTTCACTTATTGTTTTATTATCTTTTCTTGCTTTAGCAGCAGATATTGCAGGAACAAGTGCTGTAGAAAATGCCACATTTATTGATAATGGTAAGCTTGTTAGCATATCTACTTTTCCGTCCTAATATTCCATATTGAGAAATTGCCATATCTTCAGACATGAACTGTTTTAGACTTCTTACTACCGTAAAAGAATCTATATTTTTGTTTAATGATGACATTATAGCTGTTAATGCAATTGGAATAGAAACTAATAAAATTCTTTTAATAATAGTTTTTACTCTTTCATATTGGTAATTAACTGTTGATTTTATTTCTAAAGCAATCTCATTTTTTCTAGTTTGATAATATAAATATAAATATCCAAATCCAGCCATAGTTGCAAGTGTAGTAGCAAGAGTAGCACCTCCAGCCATCCATTCTGTTGATACATTTGATATTATAGCTATTATTTCAACTAAAATTATAGTTAATGAAGTTTTAAATACTTGCTCTAGACTCTGAGATCTAGCTGTCGCTTTTATATTTTGTCTACCATTAAAATATCCTCTCATTACTGATGAAATTGCTACAAAAAATATAGCTGGAGATAATGCAACCAATGTCATTTCTGCATCTGGTATTTGTAACCATTGATTAGCAATAACATTAGCTCCTAAAAATAACATCACACTTCCTAAAAGTCCTATTCCTGAAAAAGTAGCAAAAGCAATTTTAAAAATTCTATGTGCACCTTTATGATCTCCAACAGCAACTCTTTCGGAAACTAATTTAGATATTGCATTAGGGACTCCTATTGAAGAAATTGTAAGCAACATTGCATATATTTGATATCCAGCCGATACAATTCCATTACCTTTATCACCAAAGCCATCTCTATTTGTAAGATATAATGTATATATTAAACCTAATAATTTTATCGCTATTTGTGAAAAGATTAAAGTTATAACTCCCTGCATAAAAGTTTCTTTTTTTTGTACTTTTTCTTCAGGTATTTGTTTTACCATTTAATCACTCCTATTTATTCTTTATTATAATTGTACTTATTTATTATAGATTTAATTACTAAATTATTCAATAGTTTTCACAAATTTATCAAAATCAAAAGATGGCAGAATCATTATTTCATAATTCTACCATCTTTTTTATATAATTAAATAATTATTAATATGAATTAACAGCATTTTCTTCTTTTACAAATCATTATTATTATAGATAATAACAATAATAATCCCAATACAACTGCTAATACTATTACTGCTGGTAATGCTTCTAATACTGGTGCACTAATTGCTGCTCCTATAATTAGACCAATTACAACAGCAAAAGAAGCTAATAAAATAATTGTAACTATACCAAAGCAGTTTCTTTTTTTATTACATTTTCTATTGTCACAACAATATATTTGTTCTTGTGGCTCCATAAAAGTCACCTCCAATATAGTACTTTGACTAATACTATACTATATCTTATGACTTTTTATTACATTTAGTTACAATTATCTATCTGTTTTTTCTAATTTCGTAATTGCTTTCAATGCTTTTTGTCTTTCTAATACAACAACATGTCCACATCCTTGGCATTTAAGTTTAAAATCTACACCAACTCTTGTTATTTCCCATAACTTACTACCACATGGATGAGTCTTTTTTGTTCTAACAATATCTCCTATATTATATTCCATATAAACTCCTTTTTAGGATATTTAAGCTTGTTTCAATTGTTTTGCAAATCTTTTTTCTATTGATTCTTTTCCTAATATTTGCATTATTTCATACATATCTGGTGTATTTGTTCTTCCTGTTAATGCCACTCTTAAAACTGTACTAACATCTCCAACATGAGCTTTATATTTTTCTGGATTTGCTTTAAATTCTTTTACTTCTTTTGCATATCCCATTTTTCCTGATAATTCTTTTATTTTGTCAAACCATGTTTGTTTGTCATCATTTTGATCATAATAATCTTCTATATATAATTTTAATATTTGGTCTATTTCTTCTTTATTGTTAATTACTTGATATGGATATTCTTGTTCTTCATTTAAGAATTTGTTATCATACATATATATAATTGATTCTTTTACATCTGACCATTTAGCGATATCTTTTCTAGGTTTTTTATTTCCTCTTTCAATACCAAATATTTTTAAAGAATATTCTTTATCTTGTAACATTTCTTCTAATTCTTTATCATATTTCTTTGCCCAATTTAATGATTTTTTATAAACTTCTTCTGCTGTGAATTTTGATATAACAGTTTTACCTACATCTAATAATTTAATCATATCAAACAAAGCACCACTAACACTCATTTTATTTAATTGAAGTTCAAACTCTGATATGTCTTTATCTTTATTTGCTCTTCTCCAGTTTTCAAATGTAGAATTAGCTATATTTAATAAATATTCTTTTACTGCTTCTGATGGTATTCCCTCTTCTTCATAATAGCTTACTGCCGCTTCTGGATCTTTTCTTTTACTTAATTTTCTTTTATTTCCATTATCATTTTTCATTATAGGAGCTATATGAGCATACTTAGGAGGTTTAAATCCTAATTCATGGAACAATTGTAAGTGTAATGGAACTGATGATAACCATTCATCACCTCTAATTACATGAGTTGTACCCATTAAATGATCATCAACTGCATGAGCAAAATGATATGTTGGTAAACCATCTGCTTTAATAATTACTATATCTTGATCATTTTCTGGAAATTCCACATTTCCTTTTATAACATCTTTATGTTTTATTTTTCTATCTTCTCTTCCTGGTGATTTAAAACGTATTATATATTTTTCACCACTGTTTATTTTTTCTATCATTTCTTCTACTGTATTATTTCTACATTTAGCCCATACTCCATAATATCCTGGTCTAATTTTAGCTGCTTCTTGCTTGTTTCTTATTGCTTCTACATCTTCTGGTGTACAAAAACATGGATATGCTTTTCCTTCAGATATTAAGTATTTTGCATATGCTTGATAAATTTCTTTTCTTTCAGATTGTTTGTATGGTCCATAATTTCCTTTACTTTCTGTATCAGATATCATTCCTTCATCTGCTTCAAGATTAAAGTTATTTAGAGAATTTATTATTTCCATTGTTCCATTTTCAATTTCTCTTTTTTGATCAGTATCTTCTATTCTTACGAAAAATACTCCTTCAGTTTGTTCAGCTATTTTTTTTGCAATTAACGCTTGATATAATCCACCTATATGCATTACACCTGTTGGACTTGGCGCATATCTTGTAACAACTGCTCCTTCTTTTAAACTTCTTCTTGGATATTTTTCTTCATAATATGATATATCTTTTATATTTGGAAATATCAATTCTGCTAAATCTTTATAATCCATTCTTCTTCTCTCCTATCTAAAAATCTATTTTAAAAAATATTATACTTTATAATATTTTCCATTATACTATATTATCAGCTAATTCTCAAGTGGTTTGATAATATTTCAATTTTAAAATTTAATAGAAATAAAATATTATCTTTTTATATTTAATTTTGTTCATAGTTTCTTAATATAAAAAAGGCTATCTTATTAGATAACCTTTTTATACACTATCAAAACCTTATTAATCACTAGTAGCTCCCCAAGGTGCTCCTGTTGCTGAACCATTATATATAATTACTGATTCATTTATACCTAAAAATGCTGAATTTCCAATACTTGTAACACTATCTGGAACTACTAATTTTACAATTCCCATAGAGCATGCAAACATTTGACGTCCTATTTTTGTTATTCCTTCATCCATAGTCACTTCTATTTTTTTATCATTACAACTTGAATAATACCATGGCGTACATGCATAATATCCATCAGTTATTTCATATCCTTCTCCTGTTGTTCCCACAGTAAAATGTACTTTTTCTACATTATTACATCCAGCAAATACTGGCATATTTTTATTATTTACAGGATTTACTGATATTGGTATTGTTAAGTCTTTTATATTTGTACATCCAGCAAATGCATTATCTGCTAATGTTGTTACACTATCTGGAATTATTAATTTTGTTATACCTTCACAATTATAAAATGTTTGAGTATCTACTTTAGTTATTCCATTTGGTATTTTTACTTCTCCTGTCAATCCTTTGCACTCATAAAATGCGAACGCTCCTATACTTTTTATATTACTTAAATCTACTGTTCCTGTTAATTTTTCACAACTACGGAATGCAGAACCTCCTATTTCAGTTAAATTGTTTGATAACTCAAATGTTCCTGTTATATTATTACAATGCATAAATGCTGCATTTCCTATTGTTGTGAATTGTTTCATATTTACTTTATTTTGCCAATTTTCACAATATAAAAATGCTTCACTATTTACTGTTGTTACTGTACTTGGTATCTCTAATGATGTTAAACCTGTACAATATGTGAACATTTGACGCCCTATTTTTGTTATTCCTTCATCCATAGTTACTTCTATTTTTTTATCATTACAACTTGAATAATACCATGGCGTACATGCATAATATCCATCAGTTATTTCATACCCTTCTCCTGTTGTTCCTATAGTAAAATGTACTTTTTCTATATTATTACATCCAGCAAATACTGGCATATTTTTATTATTTACAGGATTTACTGATATTGGTATTGTTAAGTCTTTTATATTTGTACATCCAGCAAATGCATTATCTGCTAATGTTGTTACACTATCTGGAATTATTAATTTTGTTATACCTTCACAATTATAAAATGTTTGAGTATCTACTTTAGTTATTCCATTTGGTATTTTTACTTCTCCTGTCAATCCTTTGCACTCATAAAATGCGAACGCTCCTATACTTTTTATATTACTTAAATCTACTGTTCCTGTTAATTTTTCACAACTACGGAATGCAGACCCTCCTATTTCAGTTAAATTGTTTGATAACTCAAATGTTCCCGTTATATTATTACAATTCATAAATGCTGCATCTCCTATTGTTGTGAATTGTTTTATATTTACTTTGTTTTGCCAGTTCTCGCAATACAAAAATGCTTGATCATTTACTGTTGTTACTGTAGTTGGTAATTCTAATGATGTTAAACCTGTACAATACGTAAACATTTGACGCCCTATTTTTGTTATTCCTTCACTCATAGTTACTTCTATTCTTTTATTATTTGCACTACTCCATGGCGTATAGTTATAATATCCATCAGTTATTTCATATCCTTCTCCTGTTGAACCTACTGTAAAATGTATTTTTTCCACATTAATATCCCTACCGAATATTGGCATATTTTTATTACATACAGGATCTAGAGATATTGGTAACGTTAGTTCTTCCATACTTGTACATCCTTGAAAAATACCATTATTAATAAATGTCACAGTATCTGGAATTATCAATTTTTTTAATAATGTATTCTCCATAAAGCAAGTATTATATTCTATTGATGTTACAGGTAAATTACTGTATTTCTTTGGAATTATTAATTCCGTTAATTCTCCATTATTATATTTTTCTTGTCCTATAGTACTCAAACCTGTTATTGTAGCTTGTGTTGAAGTTGAAGTTATTTCTGCCCATGTAAAATAACTTGGGTCTGTTTCTTCTGCCCATTTTGCATATAATGTTATATCTCCACTCATTGTATCATTTGTTCTTAGAATCATCGTGTCTGAAAAGTCGCTTTTTTGATACCATCCTTCGAATGCATTTCCATCTTTAGTTGGTGTTGGAAATCCTATTACTTCTCCTGTTTTATAACTTGTTGGTGCATTTTCTGGATTTACTCCTCCATTTAATTCATATTTTATAGTATTACCACTTGTATCATCCTCTGTCGTTCCACCTTTTGAATATATCGTTCCTACTGGATCTGAATTTCCACTTGTTACTTTTTTTATTTTTACATAGTATTCTCTTTTTGAAGTATATGTTACTTTTGCAAATTCTTGTGTTGGCTCTACCTCTTCATTTTCTGCAGCTATTGATTCTGTACCAAACATACTTCCAAGATCTACTTTCTTTTTGGCTTTTGATACTTTTGTTGCTCCTCCTATATCAGATGTTTCCTCTACATTTTCAACATCACTATATGATTTTTTCATTTCTGTTTTTAATGCTGATACTGGTAAATATCCTTTATCATAATAGCTTGTATATACTGCATTTACTGATAGCTTTATCTGTTCTATTTCTCTTGCAATTTCTCTTTTTAGCTTTACATCTGACGATTTTCCTAGTATTCCATTTTCTCCTGTTAATGATATGATTGTTACTCCCGCCAATATTAATAGTACTATTATTGTTACAATTAGTGCTATTAGTGTTATTCCTTTTTCTTTGGTGTTAATTGTCATATTTTCTCTCCTTTTATCTTATTTTATTTATATTTATTTTGTTTATATCTTTCTCAAATTCTTTATTTAATTATTTTATAACAATTAATTTTATTTATACACTAACTTTTTGTTAGATATTTTATTTGTTTATTATTCTTTTCTTTATATGAAAATAGTATCTAATTGTTTTACTTTTTTCAATATTTTCTTTGTAATGTATGTATTATTTGTTTACTTAAAATAAAAATTGAGAACTATTTTTACTAAGCTTCAATTTTCTTACTTTTGTATAATTATAATCTTTTGGGTTTCAACATTAAAAATCTTTTTTACTACGTATAATATTACGCCTCTTGATTTTATGTTAATTATGTGTTACAATATATATTGATACATGTTAACTTTTATAGGACTTTTTTGTCTTATAATGTCGCATTATGATTGGAGGCAACTATGGAAAACAATAATTTTATGATGTCTGGCATTTTTCTTGGTTTATCATCTACATTTAACCTACCACCGGAACTTTATGAGTTTCTAAGTAGGGATGATCAGGGGATGGAAGGATTGGAGTTCATGCTTAGTGATCCCGAACTTTCTAAAAGAATACCGCCAAAGGTACGGACAGAGTATGAAATGCTTTACGCTTCTTTAACCCGCTCTGTTTCTGATATGATTACAAAATCCAAAGAAACGCTGGACGCAATTGAGAAAGATCCAAAAAAAGTTATTCAAACAATAATTCAAAACGCTTATGAAAAACAATAATTTTATTACTCTTCTCAATTTGAAAACTCTGTATGAAACATTTATTTTAATACTTGTTTCATACAGAGTTTTCTTGTTTTTGTTAAATACTTAAATTACTTATCGAAAAATAGGTAACAAAAAGTAATACCAAGTCTTAGATGGCTTGGTATTACTGTATTTTATTAAACTTCCATTATAATTGGTATAATCATCGGATTTCTTTTTGTTTTCATAAAAATATAATCTCTTAAATTTTCTCTTACTGTTGATTTAATTGTTGACCAATCACGTACTCCTCTTTCTTCACATTTTCTTATTTCATTTCTTACAACAGATTTAATATCATCCATTATACTTTCTGATTCTCTTACATATACAAATCCTCTTGAAATGACATCTGGTCCAGCAACAACTTCTCCTGTGTTTGAATCCATAGTTAATACAACTACAATTAGACCATCTTGTGATAAATGTTGTCTATCTCTTAAAACAATATTTCCAACATCTCCCACTCCTAGTCCATCAACTAAAATTCTTCCACTTTGAACTGTTGAAGTAAATTCTGCACTTTCTTCGTCTACTTCTAATACTCTACCATTAGACATCATTATAATATTTTCTTTTTCAATTCCCATACTCTGTGCTGTTTCGCTATGTGCTATTAATTGTCTATATTCCCCATGTACAGGTATGAAATATTTAGGTTTTGATAATGCAAGTATTAATTTTTGCTCCTCTTGGCAAGCATGCCCTGAAACATGGATGTCTTCTAGAGAACTATAAATAACTTCTGCACCTATTTGCATTAAGTCATCAATTACTTTTGATACAAATTTTTCATTTCCTGGTATTGGTGTTGCAGAAATAATTACTAAGTCATTTGGTGTTATTGTTACCTTTCTATGATCACCTGCTGCCATTCTAGTTAATGCTGACATTGGTTCTCCTTGGCTTCCTGTTGTAATTATTACTAATTGATCATCTGTATAATTTTTTATCATATCTATATCAATAAATATATTTTCAGGACACTCTATATATCCTAACTCTCTAGCTGTTTCAATCATATTAATCATACTTCTACCACAAACTGCAATTTTTCTGCCATATTTAACAGCAGCATTAACAATTTGTTGGACTCTATGAACATTTGATGCAAATGTTGCAACTACAATTCTTTTTGTACAATGTAGGAATAATTTATCAAATACTTCTCCAACAGAACTTTCAGACATTGTAAATCCTTTTCTTTCTGCATTTGTACTGTCTGACATTAATGCTAATATTCCTTTGTTTCCTAATTCTGCAATTCTACCAAAGTCCATTAATTTTCCATCAATTGGTGTATAATCTACTTTAAAATCTCCTGTGTGTAGAACTGTACCTACTGGTGTGTTTATAGCTAACATTACTGAATCAGGTATACTATGAGAACTTCTAATAAACTCTACTTGAAAATTCTTTCCTAATTTTACAGTTTGTCCTTGTGTTACTTCTATTAATTTTGTACTTCTTAATAATTTGTGTTCTTCTAATTTGTTTCTAATTAATCCAGCTGCTAATTTTGTAGCATAAATTGGAATATTAATTTTTTTCAACAAATATGGAACTGCTCCTATATGATCTTCATGTCCATGAGTAATTAGTAGACCTTTTATTTTATCTACATTTCTCTCTAAATAAGTAATGTCTGGAATTACTAAGTCGACTCCTAACATATCATCTTCAGGGAATGATAATCCACAATCAACTATTATTATTTCATTTTCATATTCAAAAACTGTAATGTTTTTTCCTATTTCGTGTAATCCACCTAGTGGTATTATTTTTAGTTTAGATTTTTTAAATACTGTATTTTCTCTTTCAGTATTTTTGTTATTTGTTTTTGTAGTTCTTCTTCTATAAGGTCTTTTTGTTATTTTTTTCTCTTCTTCGTTTTTTTCTTTTTTTACAATAACATTTTTCTTATTGTTTTTTGTGTCTGATGTTTTTCTTGATGTCTTTGTTCTTGTAGCACTTGTTCTTGTTGTATTTGTTCTCGTTGTATTTGTTTTTGCTGTGCTTTTTCTTGTTGTACTTTTTCTTCCTTTAGAAATTCCTCCTTTTTTTTCTTCTTGGTTGTTCAAATCTTCTTTCATAAACTCTCCTTTCTTCTCTTTTCATTTCAATAATCGTTATTTAAAATATGATTTCTCATTTTATTATTTATTTTTACAACACTAAAAAATCGTGCTTGTTTTTTTTGCACAAATTTTTATTAATTTTATATATATGGCCTTTTTTCTCATCTCTTAACTCATATATAACATAATAAATTCCGATCATTACTTATAAACAATATTATACAATATATTCTTTCTTAAGTCAAATAATCTTATGCATTGCTATTAGTTATAATTTATTTGATATTATTATTTTGAATTATTTAAATATAAAAAATACATTAAATATAAAAATAATATATTTAATGTATTTTATAATTAATTTTTCACTTTTTAATATATATATTAATTATTTAATATCATTATTTGATTATCTAATTTTCTTAGCATCTTTGCACACTTTTCCCATTCTTTTGATGCACTATTATCCATTTTGATTTCTGGTTTGTATCTAGCTTTATGTTCTAAATTTGCCCAAAAATCCATCGCAATTGTTCTAATTTGTATTTCTACTTTTACATATATTATATCTGCTAATAAGTTAACTGGTATCTCTACTATTAAATGATAACTAGAGTATCCACTCTTTTTTGGATGAGTTACATAGTCTTTTTCCTTCACTATATTTATTCCTGGAAATTTAGTAATTAAATCTCTTACAGTAAATATATCTTTTTGTGAAGGACATATAATTCTTATTCCTGCAATATCATTAATATTATTTATCATATCTTGATATGTAGAGTTATATCCTTTTTTATTCATTTTACCAATTATACTCTCAGGTGTTTTTATTCTTGTATCGATGTTACTTATCAAATTGTAATTATTAAATATTTTAGATTCTTCCTGGATTATTTCTATTTTAGTTTTTAGTTCTTTTGTTGCAATAGAATAGATAAACATTAATTTTTGAAACGTTTTATCTCCTTCTGAAATTGTTTCATTAAAATCCACCAAACTTTTTATTTCTACTAATGTATTCATCTCTTTTTTATTTTTTCTCATATAATCATCTCTTTCTTCTATTATATAGTAATTACATTTGTTCTTTACTATCTTAGTATATGCAGATAATATATGAATATTGTTACCTATTAATTGTTTATTTGTGTTTTTTTTGTAAAATATATTATCACTTACAAAATCTACTAAAGTACCTTATTTTATCCAAAAATAAAAAAGAAGTGCTATTTTTAGCACTCCAATTTTATTATATTTCTAATTATTTTGTATGTTATTTACGATAATTTTCATCCAAAGCTATAAAATCAAAACTAATTATAAAATTATATTTATACAGTAAATTTTTTTATTAGTTCATCTATGCTTACAACTATTTTTTCACCTGTTTTGTTGTTTTCTAGTTCTAAGTTTTCACCTTCTGTTTTATCTCCTAATACAATCATATATGGTGTTCCAAGTACTTTACAGTCTTTTATCTTAGCTCCAATTTGCATATTAAGTCTATCATCTAAAATAGCATTTATACCATTTTGGTTTAGTTTTTCATATAGTTCATTTGCTAATTTTACTTTTTCTTCATTTTCCATTTTAGGAACAATCTGAATTAGATATGGTGCTACCGCTTCTGGTAATACAAAACCACATGGTCCCCATTTTGAATCATTTATAAGACATTGCTCATATAATGCTGCTAGAGTTCTACTTACTCCTATACCATAACATCCCATATAATATAATTCTTCTTTTCCATCTTTATTTATATATGTTCCATTCATCATCTCTGAATATCTAGTTCCTAATTGGAATATATGACCAAGTTCCATTGTTCTAATTTCTTTAAATTTAGATATATCAGTAATTCCATATTCTTGTTCTAAATATTCTTTGTAGTTATCTCTTTCTAATATTTCTGTATTTAATCCAATTCCTGATTCTTCATCATATAATATTTTATCTTCACCTTGTTCTGATATTAACATGAATTCTTCTGATTTTTTTCCACCCATTGCTCCATTGTCTGCAACAATTGGGATAACTGGCATACCTATTTTAGCAAATATTTCTAAAAATGCATTTCTAGCATTTTCATATGATTTTTCCATATCTTTTTCATTTGAATCAAAACTATATGCATCTAACATTGGGAAAGATTTTCCTCTTAATAAATATCCTCTTGTTCTTATTTCGTTTCTGTACTTTTCTCCAATTTGATAATATGTAACAGGTAAATTTTTATATGATTTTAGTTTTTCTCTTGCAAATTCAAGAATTGCTTCTTCTCCTGTTGGAGCTAAACAAAATGTTCCTTTATTTGATTCTGTTATTAACATTGTTCCATCATTTACGTAGTGATCATATCTTCCTGAATTTTTCCATATTGTATCAGGTTGTAGTGTTGGCAATAATACTTCTATACATCCATATTTATTTAATGTTTCTGTTATTATTTTCTCTATATTTCTTCTAACTAATAATGGTACTGTATTATATCCAAATAACCCTGCACCATATTGTACTAATTGACCTGTTTTTAACAAGATACTTTGACCAGGATACATTTCGTCTATATTATTTAATTTTACTGTACTCATTCCTGTTTGTGATAATTTCATATAAATCCTTCTTTCTTTTTATTTATACTTTATATTTTTAATTTTCTTCATCATTTTGTTTTTCTTCGGTATCTTCTTTTTTATTTTCATTATCTTCTACCAATTCGTCAATAACAATTTGCCTATTTTCATCTAATCTATATTTTGGTAATTCTGGTAAATCTTTTAATGATTTGTAGCCAAACATTTTTAAAAATTCTTGTGTAGTTTTATAAGACATAGGCTTTCCCGGTAATTCAATTACTTTTCCAGCTTCTTCAATCAAACCATATTCTAATAATTTATATACACAACCATCAGCTGAAACACCTCTTATTGCTTCTATTTCTGCTCTCGTTATTCTTGGATTATAACTAATAATAGCTAACGTTTCTAATGCTGCATTTGATAGTTTCGGTTTGTTTCTTTTATCTAACACAGGATATATGTATTCATATAATTCTTTTTTTGTACATAATTGATATGAATTTTCTATTTGTATTATTTCTATTCCTCTATCTTCTTTTTCCCATTCTTTTTGCATATTTTGCACAATAGTTTTTATTTCTTCAATTGACATTTCTAAAGCTAATACAAGTTCTTTTATTTCTACTGGTCTTCCTGCTGCAAAAAGTATCGCCTCTATAATTGATTTTACCTTTTCTGTTTCCATATATTCTCTCCAAATCGCTCAAAATATATTAATTTCAATGCATATATTATGTCATGAAATAAAAAATCTGTCAATATTTTTCTCTTTTTCTTGCACTTTTATTTTATATATGCTAAGATAAATTCATAATTATTATGGAGGTATCTCTAATGGAAGATAAGAAAAATTTAAAAGTTGTTCCTGGAGACGGTTCTGACTTAAACATATCACCAGTTTATGATCATACAGATGCTGAAACACCAAAAACAAATAAACCAAAAAATATTGTTATTCCTAAAGAACTTAAAGAAAAGAAAAATGATAACAATAAAAATGATGAAAAATAATTTATATCCCGTTGATTATGTAGCATTATCAATAAAACTTGATTTTTTATTAATAATGTTTTATAATTAATGTGGCATTAAGACAATATGCTACACTCGTAGCTGGAAAAAACAACCGTTTTTTGGTTGTTTTTTCTTTTGTTTTTTAATTATATTAATATTCTATTATTAGATATTTATTTTTTATATAAATCATATTTACAATATATTTTTTGTTTTATATTTCTACATATAGAATAAAAACTATGTAGTCAGGTTTAACAAGTTTAGCTTGACATTGCGGTATTTTAGGCATATACTAAATCCATAAATAATAATAAAAAAGGAGGCTATTTATATATGGATAACATGATAGAAATTAGATGGCATGGTAGAGGTGGTCAAGGTGCTAAAACAGCTTCATTATTATTAGCTGATGCTGCATTTAACACAGGTAAATATATACAAGGTTTTCCTGAATATGGGCCTGAAAGAATGGGAGCTCCAATTACTGCATATAACAGAATTAGTAGTTCACCAATTACTATCCATAGCAATATATATGAACCTGATTATGTAGTAGTTGTAGATGATACTCTTTTAGAAACTGTTGATGTTACTTCTGGTTTAAAAGAGACTGGTGCAATAGTTATTAATACTACAAAATCAGCAGATTATTTAAAATCTGTTTTAAAAGGTTATAAAGGAACTGTTTATACAATAGATGCAAGAAAAATATCAGAAGAAGCTCTTGGAAGATATTTTCCAAATACACCTATGCTTGCAGCAATAGTAAAAGTTAGTGGAATTATGTCAGATGAAGCTTTATTAGAAGATATGCAAGGATCTTTTAAACATAAATTTGCAAAGAAACCTGAAGTTATTGACGGAAATATGAAAGCTTTAGAAATGGCATTAAAGGAGGTTAAAAAAATATGACAAAAATAAATGCACATACACCTATGGAGGATTTAACTCCTGGTGGAGATATTTATCAAGCTGGAAATGCAAAAGAATTTAAAACTGGAGATTGGAGAAGTATAAAACCAATATTTTTAAGTGACAAATGTAAACAATGTGGTTTATGTTTTCCTGTTTGTCCAGATGACGCTATACCAGTTAACAAAGACGGTCTAAGAACTGATTTTGATTTTGATTATTGTAAAGGTTGCGGTGTTTGTGCCAAGGTTTGTCCTTTTGGTGCCATCGAAATGAAAGAAGAATAATATTAGTTAATTATTAAAATAAAGAAAGAAAAAGAAAGGAAGAAAAAACATGAGTATAAGAGAAAGATTAAGCGGTAATGAAGCTGCAGCAACTGCTATGAAACAAATCAATCCTGATGTAGTTGCAGCATTTCCTATTACTCCATCTACTGAAATTCCTCAATACTTTTCAACATTTGTTGCAAATGGTACAGTTGATACAGAATTTGTTGCTG
Source organism: uncultured Clostridia bacterium (assembly GCA_934183045.1). Classification (GTDB taxonomy): domain Bacteria; phylum Bacillota; class Clostridia; order TANB77; family CAG-508; genus CAG-269. The sequence continues at coordinate 1,513 of CAKPRW010000025.1, read as the reverse complement.
TTGAAAGTGAACATAGTGCTATGTCAGCTTGTATTGGTGCAGAAGCAGCAGGTGCAAGAGCAATGACAGCAACATCAGCAAATGGATTATCATTAATGTGGGAAATGATCTATATTGCTTCAAGTTTGAGATTACCTATTGTTTTATCATTAGTAAATAGAGCTGTATCTGGTCCATTAAATATTCATAATGACCATTCAGATGCAATGGGAGTACGTGATAGTGGATGGATTATGCTATTTTCAGAAAATAATCAAGAAGCTTATGATAATACATTAATGGCTCATAGAATAGCAGAACATAAAGATGTTATGCTTCCATTAATGGTATGTCAAGATGGATTTATCACTTCACATTCTATTGAAAATATAGAACTTGAAGAAGATCAAAAAGTAAAAGAATTTGTAGGAGAATATCATCCTGAACATTATTTATTAAATAAAGAAGAGCCTATTGCTGTTGGACCTTTAGATGTTCAAAGTTATTTGTTTGAACATAAAGCACAACAAGCCAAAGCTATGATAAATGCAAAAAAAGTTATTCTAGACGTTGCAAAAGATTTTGAGAAAATGACAGGCAGAAGCTATGGTTTATTTGAAGCTTATAAATTAGAAGATGCTGAAATTGCTATAGTATGTATGAATTCTACTGCAGGTACTACAAAATTTGTTGTAGATAAATTAAGAAAAGAAGGAATTAAAGCAGGACTTTTAAAAATACGTGTATATAGACCTTTCCCTGCTGAAGAAATCGCAGAAGCTTTAGGTCATTTAAAAGCTGTTGCAATTTTAGATAAATCTGATTCATTAAATGCTGCAGGTGGTGCATTATTTGAAGATGTAACAAGTGCTATGTACGTTAATCAAAAAACTGTACCTGCCGTAAATTATATTTATGGTATTGGTGGTAGAGATACTAAAGCAGATGATATTGAAGAAGTTTATAATGAATTAACTGAAATTGCTAAAAATGGAAAAGTAACAAATCCATATAGATACTTTGGATTAAGAAAGGGTGGTGATAAACATGTCTTATAATGTCAAAGAAGTTGTTGGAAATAAACCTTCTAGATTTACAGCCGGTCACAGAATGTGCGCTGGATGTGGAGCACCTCCAGTTGCAAGAATGATAATGAGAGCTTTAAAACCTGAAGATCATGCTGTAATTGCTGGTGCAACTGGTTGTATGGAAGTTTCAACATTTATATACCCTTATACTGCATGGACAGATTCTTTTATTCATACAGCATTTGAATGCGCTGCAGCTACATTATCAGGAGCTGAAGCTGCTTATGTTTCAATGAAGAAACAAGGTAAATTACCAAAAGATGGTGAAACTAAATTTATTGCATTTGGTGGAGATGGTGGAACATATGACATAGGACTACAAAGTTTATCAGGTGCAATGGAACGTGGACATGACATGGTATACGTATGTTATGATAACGGAGCATATATGAATACAGGTATCCAACGTTCATCAGCAACTCCAAAATTTGCAGACACAACTACAT
>CAKPRW010000024.1 GCA_934183045.1 uncultured Clostridia bacterium | reverse complement strand
AATTAAATGATGGTCAAGCTCAAGGGTTTAATAAATGGTTAAAAGAATATTTATTCAATTTATTAATACAACCATTACATTTATTGTTATATACAATATTGGTATCTTCTGTATTTGAATTTGCAGGATTAAATACTATATATATGTTAGTTGCAATAGGATTCTTATTGCCAGCAGAAAAACTACTACGTAGCCTTTTCGGATTTGAAAAAGCATCTACACCAGGATCATTTGCTGGAGCAGCAGCTGGAGCTGGATTAGTTGCAAGTGGAATGCAAAAATTATTAAGAAAAGCTCCAGACGGAGGACCAAATAAAAAGAAATTAGGAAAAGACAATGTAGGAAAATTAGATAGTGGATCTGATGGCCCTGGAATAAGAGTAAGTGATAATGAAGGGTTTGATGAAATTGATGAAATGGCCGGAATGGCTGGAATGGCTGGAGCAGCAGCTGGAGCAGCTGGGGCAGCCGAAACTGCCGGAGCTGGTGATGCTGGTAATGCACCAGGAGCAAGAGGAACAGGTGGAAGTGCAACAGCAGGTGAGCCTGCTGGAGCAACTAATACAAATGGCAACGGAAACACTACTAATGGCGAAAATCATCAAACAGACAGAGAATTAAATAATGGTGATGACCCAAATGGTACATCTAGAGTAGATCAAGGAACAGCCACTCAAGCTTCAAGAAGACTAACAAGACCATCATCTAATAGTAATGGAAAAGCTAATAAAGCACCACGATTCAAAAGAACTAGAGCCATATTTGGTGGAGTAGGAAGAGCAGCAAAAGTTGGTGGAAGAAGATTAGTAGCAAAAGGTGGATTAAAATTAACAGAAATGGCACCAAAATTACCAGGAAAAGCACTAAGATTTGCTGGAGCAGCAATGTTAGCGGGAACAGCAGCTACTCTTGGAGTAGCCGCTGGAGTAGCCACAGGAGATGCAAAAAATGCGGTTCAATATGGAGCTATGGGATTAGGTGCTGGAGCAGTAGCTGGTAGAAATCTATCAAGATATACAGAAAGAAAAATAGACGATGTCAAAAATTCTGCTACTGTAAGCGCAATGAGACAGGCATATTATGGAGATGAGAAATATAAAGAGATTCAACATAAGGAACAAGTAGAAAAATGGACTCAAAATATGGAAAATAGAGAATACCTAGAAAGAGAACTAGGAATGAAGGCAACAAAAGAAATGTTTAAAGAAGGTAAAAATGGAAAATCAGAAATACAAGAATATCTAGATAATGGTATTTCTGATGTAAAAAGTATAGCAACAATGCATAAATTGCAAGAAGATGGTGTTGCTAAAAATACAAAACAAGCTATGACTATACATCAATATGCTGAGAGAACTGGAGATACGACTAAGATGAATGAAGATAACCAAGGAAAATGGAGAAAAACATTTGAAAAAGAATTTAAAGGTAGAGGGCATAGTGATGATCAATCTAGTAAGATGAGTGAAAATACATTTGATATGATAAATAAATACAATAAAGTTAAAAACAAAATGTAATAAGAAGACATTTGGAGGTAATAAATGTATAAACTAATGAGATTTTATAACCAGAATAAAAAGATGATTTTGAGAATAGTTGGATTTATAATTTTTCTAATTATAATATTACAATTGTTAAATTTCATGACTAAACAAAATATAAAGAAACAACAAAGCCAAAAAAACACTATAAAAACAAATACAGCTAGTAAATATGACAATATAACTTTAGAATCAGATAAATCTGCAATATCTGGTAATGAAATCTCTACCTCTCAAAGTGAAATGATACAAGTAATTAATGAATTTTTTTCATATTGTAATGAAGGAAAAATAGAAAAAGCGTATGAATTATTATCTGAAGAGTGTAAACAGGAAATGTATCAAACGTTAGATGCTTTTGAAGAAAATTATTATAAAAAAATATTTAACGAACAAAACAAAAAAATATCTGTTGAAAATTGGAATGATAATATTTATAAAGTAAAAATAACTGAAGATTTTTTAGCTAGTGGAAAATATTCAAAAGAGAACACAATACAAGACTATATAACAATAAAGAAAGATGATAATAAAGAAAACAAATTAAATATTAATGGTTATATAGGAAGGATAAACATAGACAAGCAGTCAGAACATAAGGATATAAACATAAAAGCAATTCAAAAAGATATGTACATGGATTATACTACGTATACATTTGAAGTTACTAATAATTCAATAAGACCTATATTATTGGATGACTTATCTGGTGTAGATACTACATATATACAAGATAAAAATAAAGTAAAATATCCATGTTATACTCATGAAATAACACAAGAACAATTAAAACTTAATGAACATGAAACAAAGAAAGTTAAAATCAAATACTATAGTAAATATGGTTCAACAAAAAAAATTACAAAAGCAATTTTTTCTAAATTAATATTAGATTATGAAACATTTATGTATACACCAAAAAACGAATACAGTGATTATTATACATTTGAAGTGGAATTATAAGCAAATAGAAGGAGAAGTAAATGAAGGTTGATTTTGGCAAACTTAAAAAGAACACTATAAATCTAATAAAAAAGCTTGGTAAGAGATTAATAAAAATATTGTTACCAATTATAATTGTTTTTGTATTATTAGGTGCAATAGTATATTTTATAACAATTGATGATGGAACATATAAAGAAGACGATTGGTCAAATACACCTTATGCAGCAAGTCAATATACAGGAAATATTAGTGCTGGAGAAGATGGAAAGTTACAAACATCTATGTCAGCTCAAGAATTATGGGACAAAATGAAAGATAATGGTAGTAGAGTTGATTTATACTTAGATGAACCAGAAGAATTGTTAAAATTAATGAATGCAGAATTAGTTACACAGCTTATGGATACTAGAGAAGACCCAGATGAAGAAATTGACTGGGATGAAATTAATGATATTAATATGAATGATGTTCAAGGAATTATAAAACTTAAGAGGGCAGATGATCAAGGAAATAAATCTACAATGACATATGTTGATCCAGAAACATTTCAAAAATATATAGACAATTATAATGAATCAGGTTCTGAGAGTGATAGAAAAACGGCATTAAGCCATTTTACTTTGGAAACAATAACATCAGCGCCAGATTCTGGAACATCATCACCAATAACTGCTGGAACATCAATAAAAGTACCAGCTGGTTTAGGTTCTGTACATACATATATGGGATGGCAAATGATTACAAGTACTACTTCTACACAATATAAATTAAGAGAAAAAGCTGGAATGCTTTTTGATAGTGAAGGCTTTGGTAAGATTAATAATAGATATGTAATTGCTTGTACAACAACTTTTGGAAAAGTTGGGGATTATATAGATTTTTATCAACAAGATGGAACTATTATTCCATGTATTATTGGAGATATAAAAAGTCAAACAGATGCTGGATGCACAAAATGGGGACATAATGATGGACATTGTATTATTGAATTTATCGTTGATAAAGAAACTTGGTATAATTCAGGGCATCCAAATCCAGGGACAAACGGATGTCATCCAGAATGGAATAAAAATATAACGAAGGCTGTAAATGGAGGAAGTTATTTTGATAATCCAAATTTCGGAACAGATTCTATAGCAGAAAATAGTTCAGATAATTCAAATAGTGATACACCAGAAGCGATGAAATGGCCTACAGATGGTACTAATATAACATCTCAATTTGGATTAAGAGATTCGCCTACAGCAGGAGCTTCTTCAAATCATAGAGGAATTGATATAGGCGTAAGCGAAGGAACAAATGTATATGCTTGTGAAGATGGAAAAGTTACAACGGCATCTTATAGCGATACAGCAGGAAATTGGGTTGTTATAGATCATGGAAATGGATATATATCTAAATATATGCATAATAGCGAATTAAAAGTTGATGCTGGAGATACTGTAAAAAAAGGTGACATTATAGCTTTATCAGGAAACACAGGTGTATCAACAGGAGCACATTTACATTTCCAAATAGAATATGAAGGATCAGCAGTAGACCCATTATCATTTAAATATGACAATGGAATGGGAGACGGTGAAGGAGGAGTTGGAAAGAATTCCAATTCAGATGGATCAAATACAAAATTTGTTGCAAAAGTTGCAACATGGAGTGAGACAACAAATACTGTAGAAAGTAATGATCCTGAAGTAAGCGGAAATTCAACAACTACATATAATATGACTTCTACTAATATTAATTACCAAGACTTTGTAAGTGGTTATACAATGCCATTTGATTATTTATGGTCTCTATTAGTAGTAGGGGAAGATAAAGATTTTGTATTAGGATTAGCTGATTTAGTTTATAATAGTGATATAGAGATAACAGTTCATGATAATTTAACAGTTGATACTAATACTGTAGTAAAAACATATACTAAAAAGAAAAGAACAGACACAGAAGCAACAGTAACAGTAAATTATGGTGCAGATGCTAATTCTACAACTCCTAGTACTGTTAGTGGTAGTTGGTCAGATGAGGAATCTACTGACTATAAAGTAACTGATACAGTTGTTACTAAAACAAATACTTTAGATATAGCTCTAACAAGAGCAAATGTATGGATTGTTGATTATTCTCAAGAATATACATATCAACAACCAGAAACAACTACAACAAATAATACCGAAGATATAGCAGATAAAAATTATCCTGATACTCCAGATGCAACATCAACAGAAGATACATATGGGCATGCTGCTGGTTTATTAGAAAGTGAGAAAGCTAAGTATACATCTACATATGCATACGTAGATGGAAAAATAGATTCAATATCTGCAAAAATATATAATGCTAGAGTAAATCAAAAGAAAGAGACTACAAATTCAGTAGAAACTACAAAATATGTGCCATCTCCAGCGAAAACTATAGAAAAGACAGATATAGATGCTGAAGAAGACAATTTTGTTACGATACTAAATAAAGATGAATGTAAAAAAGGAAAATTAAATATATTAAGTGTTCCAGAATGGTTGTATGAAATATTAGAAAATAATGAAACTACAGCTGATATGGTGGATTTAACGAAATATTTATTATATAAATTAACAGGACATAGTTATGGAGTTACTGAATATGATTTTTCAGCATATGATCCAGCTAACTTTACCAGTGTTAATAATGGCACAAAAAGTAATTTAGATGGAGTGCCTGGACAAATTGCAGATTTCCTTTTAGCCAAAGGTATGCCTATAGAAGGTGTGGCTGCGGTGTTAGGAAATATTGAACAAGAGTCAACATTTAATCCAAAAAGCGATTCTGGAAGTTATATTGGTCTAGTGCAGTGGGGCGGAAGTAGAGCAACACAATTGAAACAATTTGCTCAATCCAAAAATAAAGAGTGGACAGATACAGATATACAATTGGAATTTATGTGGAAAGAATTAACAAGTAACGGCTATAGTACTGTAAAAACAAAACTTATGAATGATTCAGATGTTAACAATGCAACAGAGTATTTTGCAAAAAATTATGAAAAATGTGTTAACGGAGACGGTTCTATACAACAACTTGATAAGAGACAACAGTATGCTCAAAAATGGTATGAAGAGTTAAAACGGAAAAGTTACGCAAGGAAGCAGTACAGGTAGTGAGGCAACAAATGGTAAAAGAAAGAAAATAGTAGATTTTGTTAAATCAAAAATTGGTTGCGCTTATAGTCGATCTGCAAGACTAGGACCAAATTCTTATGACTGTTCAGGTTTGGCATATAGTGCTTATAAACAAGTTAAGATTACTATTCCAAGTACCTCAGAAGGTTATAGATCTTATATAGGAGGAGCTAAAGAAATTACATGGGATAAAATACAACCTGGAGATATAGTACAAATTTTAGCAAGTGAAAGAAGTGGTACTTCTTTTGGACATGTGGCTATATATATAGGAGATAACAAAATTGTTGAGGCTAAAGGAAGAAGTTATGGAGTAGTAGAATCTCCATTAGAAAAATCAAGATTTAAACATGTATTTAAATGGATTAATGATTAATTGGAAAGGTATAGAATGAAGGATATTAGAAAGATAATAATTTTAATAATACTAATAATACTTATTATAATTATAACTTTATGTATTTTAAATCTAAATAAAGGAAAAAATAATAATGTAACAAACGAAAATAGTGTACTGGTAGAAGATGAATCAGAAGAGCCAGAAATTGAAAAAAATCAATTTGGATTTCAACAATTAGAAGATAGGGGAATGTTTTTTACTATATCAAATTGTGTCGAAGAATATTTACAATATTTAAATCCAAATTATGAGTTTTCTAAATATGCCGACCAAAGTAATAGTAAAAAAGAAAGTATATATAGTTTGTTAAGCGAAAATTATATAGAAAGTAATAATATAACGAAAGATAATGTGTTAGAATATGTGACTACATTTAAAGATGAACCTGTATTTTTACCAAGCAAAGTGAATGTATTATATAGTGATAATAAAAGTCCAGTATATGTTATAGAGGGAATGATAGCTTCAAATGGAACTGTAGAGAAATATTATTTTATAATAAATTTATGTGTAAAAAATAGTACATTTTCTATAGAACCATTAGATAGTAATAAAATAAAAGATATAAATGAAGTAAGTGTAAATACAAATAGCATATTAGATAATATTGAAAGTAATTCATATAATGGATATGTAGAAGATAGTGGCGAAGAAGAAGAAATTGCTAGCAAATATTTATATTATTATAAACAATCATTATTATATTTTAAAGAAGAGGCATATAACAAGTTAGATAAAGAATACAAAGAAAAACGTTTTGAGAACTTTGACAATTTTAAAACATATATTGAAGAAAATAAAGAAAAAATCGAACAAATTGAGTTATCAAAATATAGATTTACAGAAGAAGAAAATAAAGTAGAATGTATTTGTGTAGATCAATATGGTGAATATTTTATATTTAATCAAACAGGAGTAATGGATTATACAATTAGACTAGATACATATACGATTGATGCACCAGAAACTATAGAAAAATACAATAAAGGAAATGATAAAGAAAAAGTAGGAATGAACATAGAAAAAGTAATTTCTGCACTAAATTCAAAAGATTATAACTATGCATATGATAAATTAGATGAATCTTTTAGAAAAAACAATTTTAAAAATATTCAAGAATTTGAAACATATATTAAAAACAATCTTTTTGATATAAACAATGTAGAATATGTTCAATTTTCTAAAGAGGGAGAAACATATATATATCAATTGAAAATAAAAGAGTATGGAAGTGAAAGTGATAGTTCAAAAGATATAACAGTTGTAATGCAGTTATTAGAAGGTACTAATTTTGTAATGTCATTTAGTATGAATTAGAGAGGAGAACTATGTATTAATGATAAAAATAGAAAATATATCTAAATCATATGGAAATCATAAGGTAATTGATAAACTAAATTTAGAAATCAAAGATGGAGAGATATTTGGTTTTTTAGGACCAAATGGAGCTGGAAAAACGACAATAATAAAAATGATGACAGGAATTCTTTCAATTGACGAGGGGGATATTATTATATCTGGAAATAGTATTACAGATAATCCTGTAGAAGCAAAACAAACAATAGGATTTATTCCAGATAATCCAGATATGTTTTTAAATCTAAAGGGAATAGAATATCTTAATTTTATTGCAGATATATATAAAGTTAATAAAGATGAAAGAATAAAAAACATAGAGACTTTAGCTAAAAAGTTTGATATGTATGATTCTTTGGAACAAAAAATAGAAAGCTATTCACATGGAATGAGACAAAAGATTATTATAATAGGGGTATTATTACATACCCCTAAAAATTGGATTTTAGATGAACCAATTACTGGACTAGATCCAAAATCTATATATGATTTGAAACAAATTATGAGAGAACATGCTGATAAAGGGAATACAGTATTTTTTTCTACTCATATATTAGAAGTGGCAGAAAAATTATGCGATAAAGTAGGAATTATCAATAAAGGGAAATTAATATATGTTGGTACTATAGAGAATTTAAAAGAAGAACTAAAAGCTAACGAATCTTTAGAAGAATTATTTATGGAGTTAATTGAGAATGATTAAAAATATAATGTTATTAACAAAAATATCAACAAGTAATTTCTTTAAAAATATTAATATAATAGATACAAATAAAAAAACATTAAATAAAAAATCTAGTGTTTTTTGGATGTTTTTAATTATATTAATTGCTGTGTTTTATATAAGCTATCAAGTGCTTAATGTATTGCAAGAATATGGACAAATTAATATTTTTCCTAATATTTATATTACTTTTATTTTTATATTATTATTTTTTCAAACAATATTAATTTGTGCAAATGTATTTTATTTTTCAGAAGATATAGAAAATTTAATTACGTATCCAATTAAGCCAATAGAAATGTTTTTAGCAAAATTTAACACAATATTAAGTATATTATATGGAACAGAAGCTATGGCTATGTTTGTACCTATGTTCATGTATGGTTCAAGAATAAATGGTGGATTTTTATATATAATTAGTTTATTAGTTCTAATGTTATTACTTCCAATATTTATTGTAGCAATAGTTAGTTTTCTTAACTTATTTATGGTTAATTTTATAAAATTATTTAAAAATAAAAATATATATCAACTTTTTGTATCAAGTATTTTAATTATATTTGTTTGTTTGGGTGAATATATATATATTAAAAATATATTAAGTGGAAATCAAGGAACCGTGGATACATTAATAAGTATAAATGATATAGCAAAATATATTAATTCATCATTATTAATAATAAATCCTTTATTAGAAATTTTACAACAACAAAACATATTAATAAATATATTAAAAATAATTGTTGTATATTTATTAGTATTAATACCACTTTTAATCATTGGAAATAAAATATATTTTAAAAAGATATTAAGCACGATGACATATAATAAAAAGAAAAATGCAAAAAAAATAGCATTAAGTAAAGAATGTAAATCTAATTCATTAACTAAAGCATATATAAAATATGAGTGGAAATACGTAACAAGAAATATGATATTCTTAATGCAGTATATAATGCCAGTTTTAATCTTATTAACATTTGGTTTGACATTATCAATATATTTCAAAGTTAATATATTAACTAGAAATGAACATATGTTAAATTCTATTCAAAACATTTCATTAACAATAGAAGGATTTTGTGTTATTTTAGGATTATGCCAAGTATTATTTTCATTATCTACTTTATCAATGACATCAATATCAAGACAAGGAAAAAGTGCATTTTTTATAAAATATATTCCAATAAGTTTATATAAACAGTTTTGGTTAAAAAATGTTATACAAATTATATTAGGAATATTAGTATCTGTAGTAGTTCTTTTTATATTTAAGTTAATTATGACACATATTTCAATGTTTTATATTGTTGCATTATTTATAGATATGTTATTGGTAAATATATTAAATAGTAATATTATGGTTATTGTAGATTTAAAGAGACCTATATTGAATTGGAAAAACGAATATGAAGTAATAAAACAAAATAGCAATAAATTTTTTCAATATGTATACACAATATGCATTGTACTAATATTAATGTATATGGTTAATATTTTTAAAGATATTAATTTCAATATTGCTATTATAGCTATTTCTATTATTCTTATGATTTTTATATTATTGGTGAACGTATATGTTAAGAATCAAATAAAAAAGAATAAACTATTTAAAAATATAAGTTAAATAAAAATATAAAAAAGGTAATAAATTATTAAATTTATTACCTTTTTTAAAAATGAGGTATAAAAAGATCTTGTATAAAAGGAATTTTAAGAAGTATTAATAAGATTGAAATAGTAATTAAAGCTGCAAATATATCTAATATGTAGTCATTAACATTTTTTTCTTTTTTTGTATTTTGTGAATAAGAAGTGTGATTATAATTAGTATTAGGTTTAGGTTCATTTTGTATAATTATATTATTTTCTTTTAGTTTTTGGTCGTATTCATATCTTTTTTCTTTATTTGATAAAGTTTCATAAGCTTCATTGATAAGTTTAATTGTTGCTTCTGCTTCTTCTTGATTATCTTTATTTTGTAGATCAGGATGATATTTTTTTACTAATGTTTTATAAGCTTTTTCGATTATTTCTAAAGAAGCTTCTTTATCTACTTGTAGTATTTGGTAATAATTTTTTTCCATAATTAAGTCCTATAGTAAATATTTAGGTTTTTATAAAGTACCTATAAACTTTAAGTGTTTTTTAAATTTAAAAATACATTTACTAAATATTGTATAATTTCATTATTATTGTATAAATTAATAAAATAATTTTTAACAAATGGAGTTTGCAATAATAAAAACAAAATGAAAATAACAATAATTATAGTAATAAAATTTTTTATATAATCTTTAAAGGTTTTTTTATATTTTATTTTATATCCTCTATTTTTTAAATCTTGTATATAAGCATCATGATAAGCTTGATTTATAGCATTGTTTATTTGTCTATTATATTCTTCTTCATATTTTCTTTGTTTTTCAATTTGATTTCTTCTTTGTTCTTCATTGATATCTTTATGAATAGGTTGTTCATAATTTTGATAATTAGTTTGATTTTCGTAATTATTATTACGGGTAGTATTTGAATTAATATTTTGATTGTCTAAACTTCTTTTTTCCTTAAGTTCTAAATTATATTGAATTCTTTTTTGTTCATTAGATAAAACTTCATATGCTTCGTTAATTAATTTTAATTTATTTTCGTATTCTTGTTTTAAATTTTCTTCTTGTAAATCAGGATGATATTTTTTTACAAGAGTTTTATATGCTTTTTCAACAATTTCAGGAGATGCATTTTCATTTATTTCTAATATATCGTAATAATTTTTTTCCATAAATGTAATCCTTTCTATCATTTAATATAAATATAACATAAAAATAATTGTTTCTCAATAGTAAAACTAGTATTCACAATATAAAGTTTTTTTCATAGTTTATAATAGGTGATAATATGAAAATAGGTTTATGTTTGGCTGGAGGTGGAGTAAAAGGTGCAGCTCATATTGGAGCTATTAAGGCCTTGGAGGAAGAGAATATAAAGTTTGATTATATAGGAGGTACTTCGTCAGGGAGTATAGTATCATGTTTGTATGCTGTAGGATATACCGCAGATGAGATGTATGATATATTTAAAAAATATTGTAAAAAAATTAAATATGTAGACATAATTCAAGTCTTTAAGCTAATATTTGGACTAATTTTAACTGGAAGAATTACCATCAGTGGTTTAAATAGTGGAAAACAAATTGAAAAATTAATATGTAAGGTATGTAAAGAAAAAAATATTTATAATATTTCGGATATTAAAATGCCATTAATGATACCAAGTGTTGATTTATGTAATGGTAGAGTAATATGTTTTACTTCATGTAAAAATAGAAATAATATATCTGATGAAGTAATATTTGTAAATGATATAAATATTGGAAAGGCAGTTAGAAGTAGTTGCAGTTATCCTGTTATTTTCTGTCCATGTAAATATAAAAATACTAAATTAATTGATGGTGGTGTTAGAGAAAATGTGCCATGGAAAGAAGTAAAATTGTTAGGTGCAGATAAAGTGCTAAACATTATTTTTGATGATGAAATAGATGATGATTGTAGTAAAAATTTAGTAGAGGTAGCAGGGCAATCTTTAAATTTAATAGGTAGAGAATTATCTAATTATGAATTAGATGGATCAGATTATAATATAAAAATAAAAAGTGAGAAAATAGGGTTATTAGATATGAATAAAATTGATGAATTATATAAACTAGGGTATAATCAAACTAAAAATCAGATTTATAGTATAAAGCAAATACTAAAAAATAAATCTTGAGTATTATTAAAACTCAAGATTTATTTTATGTAACTTTATTAATTTTTTATAGTTTCTATATTATTAACTGCATTTTCTGCTTCAATTGCGCTCTTTCTATTTTGCTTTGTTTTTAGATTGTCTTTAGCTACTGTCATTAATAATTTTATTCTATTTGTTTGATTTGCTTCACTAGCACCTGGATCATAATCAACAGGAGATATATTTGCATCAGGATATTTTTCTCTAATTGTTTTAATTACACCTTTTCCAACTACATGATTTGGTAAGCAAGCAAAAGGCTGAACACATATAATATTTGGAATATCATGTTCAATGTATTCAATCATTTCAGCAGTTAAAAACCATCCTTCTCCTGTTTGGTTACCAATAGATAAAACGTCTTTTACTTTATCTTCTAAATGCCAAATATCACAAGGAGGTAAATAACCCTTTTTTGAGTTAGCTAATGCAATTTTTAAATCTTTTTCTAATATGTCAATAATTTTAATTGCAGCTTTACTTATTTTAGCAGATGTTTTGTTAGTATTTAGTAAGTTATTAAATGTAATTTTATGTGTTGCCATAAATTTAACAAATCCCATAAAATCTGGTAGTATAACTTCTGCACCTTCTTTTTCTAAAAGATCAGCGACAAAATTATTACCAAAAGGATGATATTTAATTAATACTTCTCCAACTACTCCAACTCTTGGTTTTTCATTTGACATATCTAACTCTATTTTCTCAAAATCATTAACCATATCATAAATGCTTTGTTTAAATTCTTTATTTGAAGATTTAGCGCATAAAAGTTTACATTTTGCTAACCATTTTTCAAATAATTTTTGAGTTTCGCCTTTATTTACTTCATAAGCTCTATTTTTATATAACATTTTTTGAAGTAAATCACCATAAACAACACATTTTATTAACTTATCAATCAAAGAAACAGTTAATTTAAATCCAGGCATTTTTTCCATACCCACAACATTAAATGAAATTACAGGGACTTGACTAAATCCAGCGTCTTTTAATGCTTTACGGATAAATCCTATATAATTTGTTGCTCTACATCCACCACCTGTTTGAGACATGATTATTGCTGTTTTATTTACATCATATTCTCCGCTTTCTAAGGCTTCTATAAATTGTCCTGTTGTTATGATTGATGGATAACAAGCATCATTATTTACGTATTTTAATCCAGTTTCAATTGTATGAGCCGTACATTCTCTTAATAGTTTTACTTTATATCCTGATGAAGCAACAGCTGCTTCTAGTAGCTCAAAGTGTATAGGTGCCATTTGAGGCATTAATATTGTATATTCATTTTTCATTTCTTTAGTAAATATTTTTTTATTAATACCGTAATCACCGTCAAGTTTTTCTATTTGTTTTTCCTGTTCACGTTTTTTCATACTAGCAAGTAATGAACGTATACGTATTCTTACAGCTCCTAAGTTATTAACTTCATCTATTTTTATTAGTGTATACATTTTATTAAAGCTAGATAATATTTCTTCTACTTGATCTGTTGTTACTGCATCTACACCACATCCGAAAGAGTTTAATTGAATTAATTCTAAATTGTCATGTTTTCCAACAAAATCTGCTGCTGCATATAATCTTGCATGGAATACCCATTGATCAACAACTCTTAATGGACGTTTAGCTTCTGTTTTATCAGAGATGCTGTCTTCCGTCAAAACACAAAGACCTAATGATGTAATTAAAGTATCAATACCATGATTTATTTCTGGATCTATATGATAAGGACGACCTGCTAAAACAATTCCTTTTAAATTATTTTCTTCTATATATCTTACAGTGTCTGCACCTTTTTGGCGTATATCATTTTTACATTTTTGATATTCAGCTTCTGCCTTACTAGCAGCTTCCATTAGTTCTGCTTTTGTAAAGTTATATTCTTTAAATTCATCTAATTCCAAAACTTTCTTAACAAGATTTTTCTTATCAAAAGGTAAAAATGGATTAATGAATTTTATGTCATCTTTTTTTAGATTTTCTACATTGTTCTTTAATACCTCAGAATATGAAATTACAATAGGACAATTATAATGATTATCTGCTTTTTCATATTCTTTTCTAGAATATGGCATACATGGATAGAATATAGTTTTTATTCCTTGTTCTAAAAGACTTTCTATATGTCCATGTGACAATTTAGCAGGATAACATACTGATTCTGATGGCATTGATTCCATACCTTTTTCATAAGTTTTTCTAGTACTTTTTTCTGACAATATAACTCTAAATCCTAGAGATGTTAAGAAAGTAAACCAGAATGGATAGTCTTCATACATATTTAAAACTCTAGGGATTCCTATTGTACCACGTGTTGCAAATTGTTCTTCTATTGGTTTGTAATCAAACAATCTATTATATTTATATTGAACTAAGTTTGGTAACTTTTTAGATTGTGTTACAATTCCAGCTCCTTTTTCGCAACGGTTTCCAGATATATGTTTTTGACCATTACTAAAAGAGTTAATTGTCAATTTACAGTGATTTTCACATCCATTACAACGAGTATGAGTTACTTTTATTTTTAAATTATCTAATTCTTCCAACTTTAATATAGTAGAATGATATTCCATGTCTAAATTAGATTCATATTGTTCTTTAGAAAGTAAGGCCATTCCGTAAGCACCCATAAGACCAGAGATATCAGGTCTTACAACATTTTTACCAACTATAAGTTCAAAAGCCCTTAATACTGCATCATTATAAAAAGTTCCACCTTGTACAACTATATGTTTCCCAAGTGTTTCAACATCTCTAACTTTCATAACTTTTTGAATAGCATTTTTTATAACAGAATAAGAAAGACCGCTAGAAATATCACCTACAGAATATCCCTCTTTTTGTGCTTGTTTTATTTTAGAATTCATAAATACTGTACATCTAGATCCTAGATCAACAGGACGTTTAGATTCAATAGCTTCTTTTACAAATTCTGATATTTCTAAATTTAAACTTTTAGCAAATGTTTCAATAAATGAACCACATCCAGAAGAACAAGCCTCATTTAACATTATATTATCTATAGAACCGTTTTTCATTCTAATATATTTCATATCTTGTCCACCAATATCTACTATACTTGTAACATCTGGTTCAAATTGTTTTGCTGCTGTATAATGGGCAATTGTTTCAATTTCATTTAAATCAACATTTAAGGCTGTTTGGATTAATTTTTCTCCATATCCTGTAACACCACTATAGCGTAATATTGCTTTTTCTGGTAGTACAGAATAAAGTTGTTTTAACATATTTATAACACTATTTAATGGATTACCTTTATTACTTCCATATAAAGAATATAAAAGATTACCTTCATTATCTATTAATACAAGTTTTGTAGTAGTTGAACCTGCATCAATTCCTATATAGCAGTCACCTTCATAACTACTCAAATCTCGTTTATTAACAGTATCTTTTTCATGTCTTTCTTTAAATGCATTATATTCATCTTTATTCTTAAATAAAGGTTCAAGTGGTTGTGTTGTATTATCTTGAGAATTTTTTAAGTTTTCTATTTTTTTCTCTAATTCATTTGGGGCAATAGGTTCTGAGTTAATAGAATCTAATGCTGCGCCTTTAGCAACTAAAAGATGAGCTTCTTCTGGTATTATTATTTCTTCTTCTTTTAAATTTAATGTTTCAATAAATCTTGTTCTTAATTCAGATAAATAATTTAAAGGTCCACCTAAAAATGCAACATTACCTCTAATTGGTCTACCACAAGCTAATCCACTAATTGTTTGATTAACAACTGCCTGAAATATAGATGCTGCAATATCTTCTTTTGCTGCTCCTTCGTTTATTAAAGGTTGAATATCAGTTTTTGCAAAAACTCCACAACGAGAAGCAATTGGATAAATTGTTGTATATCCTTTAGCAAGTTCGTTAAGACCAGCAGTATCCGTATGTAATAAAGAAGCCATTTGATCTAAAAATGCCCCAGTACCACCTGCACAGGTTCCATTCATACGTTGTTCTATTGATTGATCAAAATAAATAATCTTTGCATCTTCTCCACCTAATTCTATTACTACATCTGTTTTAGGAATGTATTTTTCAACAGATCTTTTACAAGATACTACTTCTTGAATAAAGTCAACCCCTAAAAATTTTGCAGCAGACATTGCACCAGAACCAGTAAGTGAAAGTGTAAAATAATTAAGAGGAAATTTAGTTAATAAATTTTCCAAAACGTTACATACTGTATTTTTAGTATCTGAAAAATGCCTTTGGTAATCTTTATATATAGTATTTTTGTTATTATCCATAACTACAATTTTAACTGTTGTTGAACCAACATCTAATCCAACATGTAATATATTTTCCATGACAAAATCTCCTTTTTTGTATATAAAGATAATCTTTATATTTCCCTAATTTTATACGGAAAACGGGATTTTGTCAAATGGAAAAAAATAGGAATATTATAATTATTTTTTATGTTTCAAGTTCTATTTTGGACAAACAAATAATAAAATTTAAATAAATTAATTATTTAAGGAGGAAACTATGAAAAATAAGAAAATAATTGTAATTTTTACAGTATTATTTATTGTCATTTTAGTGGGTGGTATTATTGGAATTAGATATGTAAAAAATAAAACAAATGAAACAATAAGTGAAGAATATATACCAGAAGAAGAAATAACAGAGGAACAATCAAGACAGACAATAGTCAGTCTTTATTTTCAAAATAAAGACTCAAAAGAGCTAGTACCAGAAGCTAGATTAATAGATATAAAAGAATTAATAAATAATCCATATGAAAAAATAATGAATTTATTAATGGAAGGTCCTAAAAATGATAAAGAAGAAAAAATAATTCCAGATAATACAAAAATATTAAAAATATATATGGAAGATGATTGTTTGATTTTGGATTTATCATCTGAATTTTTAAATTATGATAAAAATGATGAAAAAATAAAGAAAAATATAATAAATAGTATTGTAAATTCGATGACAGAATTAACAGAAGTAAATAAAGTAAAAATATTAATAAATGGAAATGTGAATGAAGAGTTTAAAGATGTTTATGAAAGAGAAAAAAAATAATAATAAAAAATATTAAAATAAATAATTATTTATTTTAATATTTTTTTTATTTTTATTATTTTAGAAATATTTTTTAAATTGCCTAAAAAACATTCAACTTCATTTAAGGAATTAATTGTATTTTTTTTACAAGATTTTAAATTAAATGATTTTTTTGGAGGAGTTTTTTTTTCACCTCTATTATTTTCATTATTTATTAAATTATTTTCCATATAATCACTTCCAAATAAAATTTTGCAAAAAATGCAGATTTGTTATATAATATGTAAAACATAAAGATTAGTTTACAGTATTTTAGATAAATCATTTATATTTTTTAAAAGTTAAATATAAAATTCTAAGGGATTAAAAGTTTTGCAAGAAATTTAGTCAAGATGCAGAACAGTAAACATAAAGCAAAAATAAAATGCAAATGAATGCGCAAATGTTAGAATTAATGTGATAATAAAAAGGTGTTTTTTACAAAAAAGAAAAGCAAAATTATATGTTTTAATTTTGCTTTTCAAAAAAATTAAAATAAAAAAATTAAAATAAAAAAATTAAAATAAAAAAATTAAAATAAAAAAATTAAAATAAAAAAATTAAAATAAAAAAA
>CAKPRW010000023.1 GCA_934183045.1 uncultured Clostridia bacterium | reverse complement strand
GTGTTAATCCATTATATGTATATGTTCCACTTGTTTGATATGCTGTCCATGTACTTCCATTATCTTTGCTAAATCTATATCCTGCAATTCCACTACTTCCATTATCTGCTGTCGCTGCTTGATCAGTTGTACTTGCTGTTATTGTTACACTATTCGTTGTCGTTGTTATTTTTGGTGTAAAACTTCTTGGCGCTAACTTATCTATATTTTCTACTTTTTTTGTTATTTCTGATGAATCTGCATTTATTCCTTTTAATTTAACTTTTATTGTACAATTTTTTTCCACATCAAAAGTTCCATTATATCTTCTCCAATCAGAATCACTTAAAGTTTTATAATATATTTCATAATCTTGTATTTTGCTAGTACTTACTTTAATTGTTATTTTTACATTTGACTTAGTCCAATCTGATGGATCCTGTGATATTGTTATATCTGAAGCATCTAATTCTACTTCTTGGTCATTTTTGGGTCCTACATATTCTGCTGTTCCACCTGATGTAACTTTATATGACTCTCCATCTATTGTTATGTAAAAATAATATTCATCATCTTGTTGTTTTATCTCTCCATACTCAATATTTTTACCCATTTTATTAAGTTCTTCATTATTTTTAAGATTGTTTTGTATGGCTTCTATTTTTGTCTTTCCATCTGCATGATAATTATTTAAATCTTCTTCCATTTCGGCCATATTTATTATCTCTTTTATTGTCTCTTTTCTGGTTTCAGTTTTTGCCTGTTCAGCTCTTGTTATTATCCCATTTTCTCCTGTTAGAAAGGCAATTGATACCCCTGCTAAAATTAATAATACTATTATTGTTACGACTAATGCAATTAAAGTTATTCCTTTATTTTTCATAATTTCACCCTTTTATCATTTTAGTTTAAAAACATTAAATATTTTTCTTTTGTTTTCTAATTTATTGTAAACTAGTTGCTACTTTTTTTCAAGTGTTTTTGCATATATTTTATAGATATTTTTTTCCAGTCAAACTATATTGAATACAAGCATTTGGAAAATTTTCACTTTGCAATTTTTCCCCTTCGAATTGTTGATAATTTATGCAAAAAATTCTTAATAAAATTCAACAAAAAAAGGTTCATATGATTTAAAATTAAATTCACATGAACCTTTAATTATATTTAATTTTTTAATTACTATTTTTTAGTTATTTCAAAGTCATAGGCATTTGCATAATCGAATGTTGCACTACAATTTAATTGTGTACTTTCTCCGGCATCTAATTTTCCTATATATCCTCCAACTGTTGTTATTTCATTTCCTTGGTCATCTAATATTTTTATACTTATTGGATAATCACCTTTTGTTTGATTTGTTTTGTTTGTTATAGTTCCTAATAATACTGTTACATTATCTTTTTGTGTTATTTGGAAATCACTTATTTCCATTCCGTCAATTTTTTTAACTTCTTGCAATTTTGAACTTTTATTAAGTTTTGTTCCATCATCTAATACATCTACATATTTTTCTTCTGTTTGAGTTGTATTTTGTTCAACAGTTTGATTTGATTCTTCTTGTTTTTTGTTTTTATTAGTAACCATTATAATAATTGCAATTATTGTTATAATAACCAAAATTAGTATTAATCTTTTTTCCTTTTTTTTCATTTTTCCCATCTCTCCTTTTTTCTTTTGATTTTTTCTTTAGGTTTATTTTATTTTAACCTATCAAATATTTTTTTTCAAGTAATTTTTAAATTTTATTTATAAAATTTTAATTTACTATTTTTTACCAAAAAACAAAAAATCCAAGTAAACCTTAGATTTTCGTTTTATCCTTACGGAATTACGCTCTTGGGTGAGCTTTTCTATAAACATTTTTTAATGCATCATCTTGAAATTGCATATAAACTTGTGTTGATGATATATCTGAATGTCCAAGCATAGTTTGTATCGCTTTTAAATCTGCTCCATTTTGTAATAAATGTGTTGCAAATGAATGTCTTAAAACATGTGGTGTTATGTCTTTAGTAATATGTGCTTGTTCTTTATAATATTTTATAATTTTCCAGAAACCTTGTCTTGTTAATCTTGTTCCATTTATATTAACAAATAAAGCTTGCTCACTTTCTGTTTTTATTAATATGTCTCTAGCATCTTCAACATATTCTTTTAACGCATTTAATGACATTGTTCCAAGTGGTATATTACGTTGTTTTCCTCCATGATTACATGTAACATATCCTTCGTCTAAATTAACGTCTTCTATATTTAAAGAAATTATTTCTGTTACTCTCATACCCGTAGCATATGCAAACTCTAACATGGCTTTATCACGAATTCCTTTTAGATCTATATCTTTTGGTTGATCTAATAATAATTCTACTTCTTCTGATGTTAATATACTTGGTACTCTCTTCTCTATTTTTGGTGATTTAATATTTTGTGTTGGATCTACTTTTATTTTTTTATTTTTTAATACAAATTGATAGAATGATCTTATTGATGCTATACATCTTGATATACTAGATGACTTTTTTCCTTCTTCTTGTAATTCTTTTATATAATCATTTATATCGTCTTCTTTTACTCTGTTATAGTGAAGTTCGCAATCTTCCAAATATTTTTTAAATTGTTTTAAATCTCTTTTATATGATTGAAGTGTGTTTTCTGATAATTTTCTTTCGTCTTCTAAAAATTTAAAAAAATATTTTAATTGTCTTTCCATTTATATTTCCCCTACCTCTATCTAAAAAATAATGTATTTACATAAACTACATATGTTATATCAAACTATTTTGAAATTGTAAATACATTTTTGAAATTTTTTAAAAATATTTTATTAAACATTTCAAAATGTTTGTAGATATAAATATTTCTAGTACTGACGATACAATTAATATTGCTAACATTACTAATGAAAATACTGTGTGTCTTAGTATTTCTAATTTGATATTTTCTTTCCTATTATCTTTTACTATAGACTTATATAATTTAAAGCCACTAACTGCTAATCCTAATATGGCTGGTATAAATAAAATATTTTGTATTAATAAGCTTATTAATATAAATATTATCCCTTTTGATATTCCCATAATTCCAACACATATTGAAATAGTATATCCTAAACAAAATCCTCTATATAGAACAACTCCAAACACAATAGGTAAACCAATTACCGTGGTTCCAAAAAACCAAATTATTACTGCAAGAATAACATTTTGAATTATACTATTTTGTAGTAAACTAATACTATTTATTTTATCCGTATTCTTTACTTTTTCAATAAATGAATTAAAATAATTATTTATTTCATTCTTTGGACTTTCTTGCATATTGTTAACAAATAATACGCCTAAAAATATTCCTATAATAAATATTAGTAACACAATTAAATATTCTCTTTTATTGTTGCTAACATGATTTTTTATTACTTTCCCTACACTTTTCATCTTAACTTCCATAGAAAAAACTCCTTATCTTATACATAATGTGTATTCGATAAAGAGTTTTTTAGAACTTCTTGTTACATAAAACTTTCATAACTTTCTGAAGAAGCATTTTTGTTTGTTTTTGGCTTAGTTGATACTACCCACATAGCTGTTTTTTCTAATTCACTATAAGAAATATCTTTGTCTATTGGATAAGTAAATTTATTTCTTTCTTTTTTAACATCTTCTTCTTTTTTCGTTTCTGTTTTTTGTTTCTTTAATGATTTAATATCAATAACATTTTTGCTATTTATATCTTCTTTATGATTTGTTCTTATAATATTAGATAATTCTAAGTAACTATCTTTAAGATTTTCTATCATTTCATTCATTTGATTAATTTGTTCTGTATAATCAATACTTGAAATTTGCTGTTGTACTACCTTTTTAGTTTCTTCTTGCATTTCTTCTATTCTTGTATTATTACTACTTACTAATTCTTTTATTAATCTACTGTAGTCTGATTTAACATCAGATATTTTATTGTATATTTCTTCATTATTATTTATATTTGCAATTTCTTCTTTTAATAATTCTTCAACTTGTTTTTTAGTTAGTCTTGATTTATTTTGTTCTTCTAAAATATAGATTTCCTCTCTTAAAATTTCTTGTACTTCTTCTCTTGTTAATCTATTTTTATTTAAATCATCAATTAAAGATTCTGTAGAAGAAACCTCTTTTATATCTTGCATTAATTGTTTGTAATCAGATTTAGCATCTCTTATTTCATTGTATATTTTTTCAATTTCATCAGTGTAACTAATATTAGAAATTTCTTCTTTCAAAATTTCTTTTATTTGATCACTAGTTAAATTGTCTTTATTCATTTCTTTTAAGATTTCATCTGTATTGTTAATTTCTTTTATTTCTTTCATTAATGTATTATAATTTGATTTTACATTGTTAATTTCAGAAAATACTTCTTCCATCTTATCAGAATAATCATTTTTCTTTATTTCGCCCAATATATCTTCATAATTTGTTTTTACTTTTTCTAGTTGATTAGAAATTTTTCCTAATTCTTCAGCATTATTTGTATTTTTTATTTCGTTCTTTATTTCTTCACTGTTCTTTTGTTGCCATTCTTCTATCTTCTTAGTAATTGCACTTTCTAAATCTTCGTCATAGTTATCATTTTTTAGTCTTGCTTTCATATTACTACTATTTAATTGCACTTGAATATCTGAAACAGTATTCGCTACTCTCTCTAAGTAATTATCATGTCTTTTTATAAAGTTACTTACTTCTTGCATTTCTCTTTCTTGATATTCAGTATTGTCTATATTATTAATTTCTTCTGGATTAGGTAATAATATTTCATTCTCATCAAAAAAGATATTGAAATCTTTTTTCTTTAAATTAACTATAGCTTCATCTATTACCTCATTAACTGTAATTATCTTATTTTCTTTCATTTCATATTTATGTTTTGATTTACTATGTCCATAATAATAATTTTTGCTATAAGTTTTATTTCCAACTTTCTTTTTGTTAATAATTGCACCTATTATTTTGCCACCAACATTGTCAATCAATTTTTTAACTTCTTTTAAGTCTTTAATTTTAGTTTTTTCAGAATTCGCTACTAAAATTGTAGAATCTGCTATTGTTGACAATATTATACTGTCAGATACTAGTTTACAAGGTGGTGCGTCTATTATTAAAATATCATAAGTATTCTTTAGTAATGCCATTAATTCTTTCATACTACTTGACGCTAATAATTCAGATGGGTTTGGTGGTATTGTGCCATTTGTTAGTATATGTAAATTAGGAATAGATGTTTCTTTTATGTATTTTTTTCCTAATTCGATATCTTTTTTTACATCACCTGTTATGTTATACAAATAGTTTGAAAGTCCTTCTGTGCTGTCCACTTTAAATATTTTATTTGCTCTTCCTTTTCTCATATCTGCATCAATCAATAAGACTTTTTGATTTGTATCAGCAAAAGCTGTAGCAATATTAGCAGAAACCCAACTTTTTCCTTCTTTAGGTGTACAACTTGTAATAAGTATTGTTTTAGCTTTTTGCGTTGAATTCATATACAATATATTTGTTCTTATTGTATTAATACATTCTGTTATATATGATTTTGCATCATTTCTTTCAATTATTTCTTTCTTTTTATTTTGATTAATTGGAATATTACCTAAAGTTTTTATTTTTACGTATCTTTCTATATCTTCTCCACTTTTTATTGTATTGTCTAGTATATATACTAATAATACATATAAACCAGATGCAAAAATTCCTAACACAACAAACATAAGAATATCTTTTATATGATTTATGTTGTATGGTGTATTTGATACTTGAGCTTCATCGACAATTCCTATATTGTTTAAGTTATAGATTTCCTTTATTTCGTTTAAAAAAACTTTTGATACTTCTTTAGTTATTTCCATAGCTAATTGTGGGTTTGTATCTGTTACAGATATTTCCATAATATGTGTGTCTTTAACAATGCTTATTTGCATTTTATTTGATAATTCTTCTTCTGTCATATCTAAATATAAATTGTTAATTACTTTATTTAACACTTTGGAATTCTTAGCTATGTTACTATATGTTGTTATCAATCCTGAGTTTAATGTTAAATCAGAGCTAGTTACCGTTTGACTCTCATTTACGTTATTTGGAATAAGTAATAATGTCTCTACTGACTTATATTCAGGAACCACATAGTAATATGAATATAAATATCCAATAGCAGTAAATAAAATCAATAATAATACTATTATTATTTTTTTACTACTTAAGATATCTATTATTCTTTTTATCTCTATATTTTCGTTTTTCTCCATATTTTTTATCACCTGTATATATTATATCTTATTCGGTTATTTATTGCAACCTTTTATGTAAAATAGAGCGGGTTTACTCTATTTTCCCATAGTTTCCTCCGCCTCCAGAGTGTACCATCATTTTTCCTTCTCTCGCTTTTACTATATTTTTTGCAATCTTTTCACCTACAACTGCTTCTATATCGTCTTGTGATAAATGATGTAATATATTCATTTCTGTTCCAAAAGCATCTAATAACTTATCTACAGTTTTTCCCCCTACTCCTGGAATAAAATTAAGAGGCACTTGGTAAATATATGGTGGTCTATTATCTGGGCTTTTGGTTGTTTCTTTGTCTTTTATTAATTCTATTCTATCAAAAACTCCAAAAGTCACTTTTTTGCTACCACAAATTGGACAAAATTCAACAGGCTCTTTTGTTTCTATAGATTTGTCACAATTATCACAATATGTTCTATGATATTTTCCAAGTTTAGGATCCAATCCATAATTTGCTAGTATTTTTCTTCCATCTTCATTTTTTAAAGCTTTTACAATTTCTTTAAAAGATATATCTTCTACTAGCACTTTATTGTATTCTCTAGCTATTTTAGGCAATGAATGTGCATCTGAATTTGTTAAAAATGTCTTTGTTTCCAATTCTGAAATTGTATCTGCTAAATAAGTATCAGAACTAAGTCCTAATTCAATCGCAAATATTTTACTGAACTTTTCTTTAAAAATGTCTTCTATTCTATCAGCACAATTTCCATAATAGCTTTTAAATGGTGTAAATACATGAGCTGGAATTAATATTCCATTGTATTTTTCTACTATATCTATAAGGTCATATCCTGATAAGTCTGTTCTTTGAGTACTTAATGTTATATTTTTTAAATGATGACTCAATTCATTAGAAAAGTTTTTTATATCCTTCAAGTGTGGAAAGAAACAAATATTATGTGCGCTTCCACATTTTCCATTCCTTGAAATTTCTGAAGTTTCAACTTCACTACCTAAAAGAATACAAACTTTATCTTTGTATATAATTCCACCATCTTTTAATTCGTAAGCATCCCCTGTTTGTAAAAATTTTTCTATATCTTCTATTACATATGGTGAAGCACAATCAATAATACCTACAACATTAATTCCTTTTCTTTCTTCACATTCTTTAGCAATGTTTGCAAAATTTAATGATCTTGCAGCTGTTATTTTTATTGGCTTTCCATTCTCACTTCTTCCTATGTGTACATGTAAATCTGCAAATATTTCGTACATTTCTTTCTCCTTCTACAAAAAATGGAGCGTTTTATTCGCTCCAACTTAAAAAATTCTGATTCATTTATTTTATGCATTTTCAATATTACTTTCTGCTATATGACTCATTATTTTTTTTGTCGTCTCTTCGCTAAACAAAGATCTATTAGGATTTTCTATATCCTCAAACATTTCTTTTGCGATTTTTTCTTCTTGTTTATCTATTAATTTATCTATCATTGGTTCGAATTTATATATTACTTCTTTTATATATGTAGTTACATCTTCTGTTTCATTATACATTTTAACTAATTTTCTTAAAGCTGTTATTTCAGCCCTTTCATTAACTTTTATTTCTTCTATAAAGTTAACAAATTCTATAAAAGTACTCATATATCTGTTATATTCATCTTTTAAATTTCTATGTTCTAATAAAACTAATGCTTCATCTGGTTTAAATCCTATTCTTTCAGGTCTATCTAAAAGCATTCCTCCGAATTGATCTACTAATTCTAGTATGTCACTTTCTCTTTCTCTTGGATTACTATTACTATATCTATTTACTTCTTCACATATTTTACAAAACTTTTTATCGAATCCAAGTGTACTTAGATATTCCGCTCCTTCTTTAGCATAAGAATGAATTTTATTTATATCTTGAGCATTATTAATTTTCTTACAATTACATAACAAACTTGCTGTAAATATTAAATTTTTATCTACTTCAATTTTAGAGTAATTTAAAAATAATCTTGCAATTTCTAGTTTAAAAACAACTGACTTATCAAAATATATTTTTGTTTTTTTTGATAAGTAATATGCTATTTCTATTTTTGAGGCTAGTTCTTGTTCATTTAAAATATAATCTGCAAAGGTTTCCATTGTTTCCTCCTTTTTGCAATGTACAATTTTATATGACATTATACATTTTCATTATACTTTATATGGTAAAATATTTCAATGTTTTCATTCTATGTAATATAATTGTAATACAAATGTAATATTTGTTCTAAATATTTTTTATAGCATTCCTTGCTAACTCATCACAACGATTATTGTATTCATTATCACTATGTCCTTTTACTTTTATAAAATTAACCTTATGTACTTTAGTCAATTCATATAATTCTTGCCATATTTCTTTATTTTTTACAGGTTCTTTATTAGCTGTTTTCCAATTGTTTTTTACCCAATTATATATCCATCCTTGTTTAAACCCATTTACAACATAAGCACTATCACTGTATAAATCTACTTCACATGGATATTTTAAAAGTTTTAATCCTTCAATAACAGCTGTTAATTCCATAACATTATTAGTAGTATCTTTTTTTCCTCCTGATATTTCTTTTTGATTTCCTTTATACATCAAAATTGCTCCCCATCCACCAGGTCCTGGATTTCCTGAACAAGCTCCATCTGTATATATTACAACTTTTTCCATTTTTTATCCTTTCTATTTTCTTTTTTCTCTTTTTATGATAATATTATATCAATAATTTATTTAACGTACAAGATATATTGTATGATCCTATAATCACTTTTAAAAATTTCAAACAATTTTATTATATTAGGAGAAAGGAGTATTAATGGGAAAAGTATTAGGAATTATTGCAGAATATAACCCTTTTCATAATGGTCATTTATATCATCTAAATGAATCAAAAAAAGTTACTGGTTCTAGTTATACTGTTGCAATTATGAGTGGTAATTTTACTCAACGTGGTAGTACTGGTTTTATTGATAAATGGTCTAGAGCAAAAACTGCATTAGAATGTGGTATTGACTTAGTCATAGAACTCCCTGTTTTATATGCAACTTCTAGTGCCGAAAACTTTGCTGATGGAGCTATTAAAATTTTAGATTCATTGCAAGTTGTAGATTATCTTTCTTTTGGTGCCGAAACTGCTGACATACATTTATTAAATACTATTGCAAATGTTTTATATGAAGAACCAAAAGAATATAAAAGTTTTTTAGCTCATGAATTAAAAGCTGGTCTTTCTTTTCCTAAAGCTCGAGAAAAAGCTTTAAGTATCTATTTAAATGATAATAAGAAATACTCTAATGTAATTTCTTCTCCTAACAACATCTTGGGAATAGAATATTTAAAAGCTTTAAAGAAATATAAAAGTATGATACAACCTATTGCAATGCCAAGACTTGAAACAGGACACAACGACTTAAACTATCACAGCAATATAGCTAGTAGTACAGCAATTAGAAATATCATGAAAAATAATAGTTTTGATATCGCTAAAAATTTAATGCCGGCATATAGTTTTTCAAATTTGTTAGAAAATATTAAAGTTGGACATGTAGTCCCTGATCTATCTGTATTTGAAAAAGAAATAATATTAAATCTTAGAAAAATGTCTACTTATGAAATATCAAACTTACCTGATGTATCAGAAGGTTTAGAATTTTCTATAAAAAATACTGCTAATTCTTGTAATAGTGTCGTAGAATTTTTAAATATAATAAAATCAAAAAGATATACCTCTACCCGTCTTCAAAGGATATTGTTATATTCTTTACTTGGAATTACTAAAAAAGATATATTATTATCTAAAAAAACTCAACCTTATGTACGAGTTCTTGGTTTTAATGAACGTGGTAAATATTTAATTTCAGAAGTTGCTAAAGCTAATCCTAGACTTAATATAATTACATCTGTCAAAAAATTTGTTGATAAAAATCCTAATAGAAATTTAAGGTTAATGCTTGAAAAGGATATATGGGCTACAGATGTTTATACCGTTGGGTACGAATATGATTCTTGGAGCAATTTAGATTTTACTAATAAAATTATAACTACAAAGTAAAAAATCACAAGTTCACATTTTTCTTTTATATTTACTAGGGAAAACTAAAAAAGAAATGGGATTTAGAGAAATAAAAATCATCTTAAAAGGCAAGTAGTAGATTACTTGCCTTTTAAATATTTATTCATTATTCTGTACTAATTTAGATTTTACAGATATAATTCTATTTTTGTATGTTTGTATTGATTGTTTAGTTTTTTCAATTTGACTCTCATATAATTTACTTAATAAATTAAAATCTTCTTCTGACAAATCTTCTTCTTCAATTAATCCTGCTTTAAAATCTCTTTGTAATTTTAAAATTCTTTTTTCTTCCTCATTAGTTACAGCTATCTCATCTTTGAAATTAATATTTCTTTGTAATTTTATATTATTTATAGGCTCTACCTCTTCTTTTGGAGCTTCTATATATTGCTGATTATTTATCCCAAATATATTTCTAAAAAATTCTTTTATTTTTTCTAGCATTTTTTCCTCCTACAATTCTTGTACATTTTTCTTTGGTAATTGTTCTTCATATTGCTCACATAGTTCTTTTGCTTGCTGCTCTTTTGCTTGTAAGTCTGTTAATTCCTCATCTAGTTCTCCTATACTTTTTTTGCCCATTGCAATTAATCTTTCTCTGTATGCTTTTCTTTTAGCTTCTCTTTCTTCTCTTTTCTTTTGACCTAAACTTTTCTTTTTTACAGGACTATTAGCAATCATCTTTTCTCTTGCTTTTCTTTGTTTTTCTATTCTTTCTTGTCTTTGTGTTTTTAATTGTTCAACTTCTAATTCTGTAAATCTATATTTGTTCGGAATTTTATTCCTATCAAAAGATGCTCCTCCTGTAACTGCCTTTTCACCACCTACAGAAGCCATTTCTTGATTTATAAAATCTACCATGTTTTTATCCCTATTTTTTACGGCTTTTGCAAACTTCTTTGCATCTTCATTATATAAATATTTATATGCTTCCCATACTTGTGAACCTCTTATATTCATATCGTCTAAACTTAGTAAAAGCATAGATCCTGCCTCATCTGATTCAATAAGTTTAGTTATTCCAACTATTGCACCAGGTACACCTTCAGAAATTTTACAAATAGTATCAAACATTGTATCATCTAATTCTATTTTAGGTCTTGCAGTAGGATCATCTGGTAACATATCTCTACCAAAGAAACTTAATCCACTACCTCTAAATGAAAATATATCTTGTTCTTGTTTTCTTCTTTGTTCAGCACTCTCTACATCTGGGATTTCTATTTTAAACTTATTATCTTTTGCATAATTGGCTAATGTTTCTCTAATTCTTTTTTCATCATAAGTGAAATCTCTTGTTGAAATTTTTTCATCTAATGATGCAATTTTATCTAAAAGAGCCTCTGGTGTTGCATATAAACATTGAGCATCCAATCCCACAGAATCACCAATATATACAAAGTCTTTTTGCATATATAGTATTTCATCAACAAAACTTTTTCCCATTTCTTTTAGTTCTTCACCAACTAAATCCTCTAATCCAATTGCTTGTCTTTCATAAAACATTTCAGGGTATTTATCTTCAATCTTTTTAAGAAGTTTTGCCTTCATTCCTTCTTTATCTTCATATTCTTCACCATATTTACTTAATATAGCATCAGCAATCATTTCTGTTCTTTGATGATCTATTTTTACTTCTGGGATGGATATGTCGATTCCTTCAATTTCATTTTCAGTAATATATCTTCTTAATGCTTCTTTTTGTTTATTTACTTCTTCTACATCAAAATATCCTTCCTTAAAAGCATCTGTATGCGATAGTCTTGCAATTTCACTCATAATTCTTTGATATTCACCTTTTATATATTCTGGTGTACCATAAGCAATGTCAGGACTAAATTCATCTATTTTTATAATATTATCATCATTTATATGTAGATATAATGATATATAGCTATCATTTGAAACTCTTTTTACTGTTTCTAACTTTCCAAAGTTAAATGAAGTTAAATTCATTATCTTTGAATAATTCCTTTGTATTTCATCTGTAAATTCTTCTGTCATATCATTTGAAATTGTTCCATCCTCATTTAATACTCTATTTATATAAGTTGCAATACCTTTTACTTTATTCATATCTATTGGTAATTCTTCAAGAACATCTTTATCTTGTATTTTAATCTCATTTTTTTCTGCATATGTAATGTACACATTCTTTAATGCTCTTCTTTCATCAACCAAAAAGCTTTTGTCATTACTTTTTTGTTCTTGAAATAAGGTTTTACTATATAAATCATATATTCTTTGATTTATTGCTTCTGGAGAAGCATAAAATATATTACTATTACCTAAAGTTGAATCTTCTTCTGCAACTAGACCATCTTGTACTGTTAATTGATAACCAAAACACCTAAACTTTTTAGGATCTAAACCATATCTAATTGCCATTTCTGTTAATTCACCATTTTCTTGTGAAATATACCCATCTTCATCAGCTACCTCTGTTACATCAGAAAGGAAATGATTATATCCATCACTTAATAAATCAGAATAATGCTCTGTAAAATATTGCCTTAATTCTTCTTCAAATGCACTTGTATCTATTTCTTCTAGTTCTTCTCCTTTTAATGTTATACCATTTAATATTCCTATTCCATCTATTTTATTAGAAGGAATTTTAGCCCTTTTTGCATAGATTGAAACCAAAGTATCAATAACATTTGTATCTACTTTCTTTGTTTCACTTTCTTCTTTTATTTCTAAAGCCTCTTTATCTTGACTTGATAGCTCTGACAGACTTTTCGTATTTCTTAATATATCTTCTTTACTACTTGCAACTTCAAGAAGATAATCTATTTGTTCTAATTTTTCTGCTTCTGATAATTCTGATTTTTGAATTTCGCCATATTTTAAAGCAAAATCTCTGTAAACTTGTTGTATTGCTTCTTCAACTTTCTTTTCTTCTACATTATATCCACTCATCATATGACCTCCTATTTATGTAATTTATATCACAACACTTTACTTGCAGTCAATTCAACATAGTTTACAATTTATTCAAATATATAGTATGGTACACAAAATTATTTATTTAATTGCTCCATCTTGTAATTCTCCTTTTTCAATGTAATTAAGCATAAAAACATAACAAGTGTTAATACTTATAAATATAACACAGAAAAATATCAAAATCAATGCATAGAAAAATTTATGGAGTGATTTAGATATGTCATTGATTGCAAAATTTGATGGAAATATGAATGTAATAGGAAGATTACTAAAAGATATAAAAAATAGATTTTAAAAATTGGAGTTAATTGTGAATTTTAAAAAATCATTTGACATATAATATAATTGATGTTATAGCTAACATTAGCTAGTAAATTCGTTTGAAGACACGAAATTGCACGAGATATACTTCGCATATATATCGTTTTTTTTATTTTTAAATATAAAAGAAAAAGCAGGGTCTCAATCCCTACCACAAACAACAATAAACACTTATACTTCTGTTTTTGATAAATTTAGAGATAATGAAATTGACAAATATATTAATTACATTAATGCATTAAATAACTAGTTGCATTAAAATTACATTATTTTAAAAATAAATAAACCTTGTAACTGTTAATATACAACTATTACAAGGTTTTATGTTTATGGTGGGCAGGGAAGGATTCGAACCTTCGTACTCGAATGAGAACAGATTTACAGTCTGCCGCCTTTAGCCACTCGGCCACCTACCCAAGTATAAAATTAAAAATGGTGCTCCCTCAAGGATTCGAACCTTGGACCCACCGGTTATGAGCCGGTTGCTCTGACCAACTGAGCTAAGGGAGCATACTTCCATTGTGCTTAGCACAGATTAAAGTATAAACCATTTTAAATTAATTGTCAATACTTTTTTTATTTTTTCTTTTGTATTTTTTATAAATCTATATCGAAGTAGTTTGTAACTGGCTTTGCGCCTTGTTTTAAAAGTTCATTTGTCCCAATCGAATTTATAGAATTAATATTTCCTGGAACCACATAAACATCTCTTCCTTGCTCTAACGCAAAATCAACAGTAATAAGCGTACCACTTTTAGCTTTTGCTTCTACTACTATGACAGAATTACTTATTCCACTAATAATCCTATTTCTTGCAGGGAAATTCATTTTTTCTGGCTTTGTCCCTAATGGATATTCTGTTATTATACTCCCACCTGTTTCTAAAATTTTTCTTGCTATTTCAATATTTTCTTTAGGATAAACACTATCTAATCCATTACCTATTATCGCTATTGTATTGCCTTTAGCATTAATTGCACCAATATGTGCATAACTATCTATTCCTTTTGCTAACCCACTTACTATATTAACTCCTTTTTTGGCTAAATTATAGGAAAAATATTTTGCCGAGTTTATTCCATATTCAGATGCATCTCTACAACCTATTATTGCAATAGATCTATTATCTAAAATATTTATATCTCCTTTTATATATAATACAATTGGTGGATCATATATATTTTTTAATTTTGCAGGATATTCTTTATCTTTAATTGTTATTAGTTCGA
Organism: uncultured Clostridia bacterium; assembly: GCA_934183045.1. Classification (GTDB taxonomy): domain Bacteria; phylum Bacillota; class Clostridia; order TANB77; family CAG-508; genus CAG-269. The sequence goes on along the minus strand of CAKPRW010000023.1, from coordinate 3,154 downwards.
TATTATTTTTTTGCATATATTCTATATGATTTTCTATTTTGTTGCGTATATTTTTATCAAGTATGTTATTAATTGCTTCTTTGGCTAGTTCTTTTATATTAGTTACTTCTTTACTATTTAAATTATATATTCTTTCTGGAGTTTCATATCGTTCTAACAGCATTTGTTTTTTCTTATTTCCTATTCCTCTTATTAAAGATAACCATATCCAATACTTTTTATCTTGTAGTTCCATTATATAACCTCCTGTTTATTTTTTATTAACTTATTAGATCTAATTTCAAATAAAAAAAGAGCATTAAAATTAATGCCCTATTTTTATTTTATTTAATTTTAAAATTTTGTATTTTTATTATATTGTTCCTTTGTAGCTTTTATAACATTGTTCATTAACATCGCAATTGTCATTGGACCAACTCCCCCCGGAACCGGTGTAATATAACTTGCCTTTTTTTCTACATTTTCGAAATCAATATCTCCAACTAATTTTCCGTTTTCATCTCTGTTTATACCAACATCTATTACTACTGCTCCATCTTTAACCATATCTTGTGTAATAAATTTTGCTTTTCCTATTGCAGCAATTAATACATCTGCTCTTTTAGTATGTTCTTCTAAGTTTTTTGTTTTTGAGTGACATACTGTTACAGTTGCATTTTTGTTTAAACAACATTGAATTAGTGGTTTTCCAACAATGTTACTTCTTCCTACTATTACAACTTCTTTTCCTGTTAAATCAATATCATATTCTTCAAACATTTTTATTACACCATATGGTGTACATGAAATAAATGTATCTTCTCCTATTGATAATTTTCCTACGCTAGATGGTGTAAATCCATCTACGTCTTTTCTATAACTTATTGCTTTAAATGCTTGGTTTATATTCAAATGCCCTGGTATTGGACTTTGTAATAAAATCCCATTAATGCTTTTATCTTCGTTTAATTTTTTTATTAATTCAATTAATTCTTCTTGTTTTGTATTTTCAGCTAAAAGATATTCCTCGTATTCTATTCCAATTTCTTCACATGCTTTACTTTTGTTTCTAACATATACTTTTGATGCTGGATTATCTCCTACCATTATTACTGCAAGTTTTGGAGTTATTTTATTTGTTCTTAATTTATCACACTCTACTTTTAATTCTCCTCTTATTTTTTTTGCTAAAGCTTTTCCATCTATTATTGTAGCCATATTACTTTCCTTTCATAATTAATTATTATATATTACTTTTTATTTTTACATTTCTATCTTATATTCAATATCTTCCATATTAGGAAACATTTCTTTTACTCTTTTTAATGTTAATACCAACATCTTAGGTTGTGGATTCTTTTTGTGGTCTGACAACAACTTTTGTGTATAACAATTGTCTGCTGTTTTAAATAGTACATATTTATTCCCCACATAAGTATAGTATATTTGATAACCATTTTTTAAATCTAACCACATTTTTTCAAATGTATATTCTTCCATTTTTCATCTCCTATTTTATCATTTCTTTAAATTCTTGTTCACTAATTATATTTATTCCTAAACTTTGAGCCTTGTTTAATTTGCTTCCCGCTTCTTCTCCTGCTATTACGTAATCAGTTTTTTTAGAAACTGTTCCTGATGTCTTTCCTCCAAATTTTTCAATTATATCAGAAGCTTCTGTTCTAGTAAAATCTTCTAAGCTTCCTGTTAGTACAAATATTTTTCCTTCAAATCTATTGTCTTCTACTTCTTCACCTAAATATTCTGTGTTGACACCTGATGTCTTTAATCTTTCAATTAGATCTATTGTTTGATCTTGTAGGAAAAATTCTCTAATATTATTAGCAACAATTGGTCCTATGTCATCTATCAAAGCAATTTCTTCAGATGTAGCCGCCATTAATTTATCAATTGTTTTATACTTTTTAGCTAGGATCTTTGCAATTTTTACTCCTACATTTCTAATGCCTAATCCTGTTAGCAATCTATATAAATCATTTTCTTTGCTTTTATTAATACTATCAATTAAATTCTGAGCAAATTTTTTCCCATTCTTCTTCAATGAAGCTATATCATCAAATGATAAATTATATATATCGGCTATATTGTTTATCAATTTTTTATCTAATAATTGTTGAATAATATTTTCCCCTAGTCCTTCTATATTCATAGCTTCTCTTGATACAAAGTGTACCAAATTTCTACTTAATTTTGCTGGACATTCTATTCCTGTACATCTTACAGCTGATTCTCCCTCTTGGCGTACAGCAGAAGCCCCACATACAGGACATTGTTTTGGCATTTCAAATTTTTTTTCTTCTCCAGTTCTTTTGTCTGTTTTTACTTCTACAATTTCAGGAATAACATCTCCTGCTTTTTGAATTACTACTTTATCACCAATTTTTAAATCTTTTTCTTTTATGAAGTCTTCATTGTGGAGTGTTGTTCTTGATACTGTTGATCCTGCAATTTTAACTGGTTCTAATATTGCCATAGGTGTTATAGCACCGGTTCTTCCCACCTGACAAATGATATCTTTTAAGATTGTTTCTTGTTTTTCTGGAGGATATTTGTAAGCAATTGCCCATCTTGGAGTTTTAGCAGTTGTTCCTAATATTTGTCTAAATTTTAAATTATCTACTTTTACAACTGCCCCATCTATTCCAAAAGTTAAATTTTCTCTATCATCGCCTATTTTATTAATTGCTTGTTCTATTTCTTTTATTGTATTACATTCTATTCTGACTGGATTAACATTAAATCCTAATTTATCTAAATATTCTAGTTCCTCAAAATGCGAATTAAATTCTTTTCCTTCAATTTTTTGCACATTGAAAATATAAATATCTAATGGTCTTGTTTTCGTTATTTCACTATTTAACTGTCTAAGGGATCCTGCTGCTGCATTTCTAGCATTAGCAAACAACTCTTCTTCATTTTCTTCTCTTTCTTGATTCATTATTTCAAAATCTTTTTTTGAAATAAAAACTTCTCCTCTTACTGTTATATCTATTTTTTCATTTAATTGCATAGGAATTGTTTTTATTGTTTTTAAATTTTCTGTTACATCTTCTCCAACTAGTCCATTACCTCTAGTTGCTCCTCTTACAAATTTACCGTCTTTATATTCTAAAGCTGCTGATAACCCATCTATTTTAGTTTCTACAACATATCT
>CAKPRW010000022.1 GCA_934183045.1 uncultured Clostridia bacterium | reverse complement strand
CTATAAATATTCTCAAAAAATAGTCTTTTCCTTCTTTGCTGTATTCTACATCGTATAATTTGTATCCTATTTTTTCTATAGGTTCTTTAACTAGTTTTTCTACTTTTTCTTCTATATTTGCCATTCTTCCTCCTTTATTTATAAATGTAATGAAGAGTGGGATTTGTTCCCACTCTTCTGTATTAATTATATGTTCTTTTATATTATAACCAATTTTTGGAATAAATGCAAGCTTTTTTTAAACTTTTTCAACAATTTTTACTGTTTCTGGTTCTTCATCAACTTCACCTATTTTTATGTTTCTAACATGGTTGATCTTTTCCCATGTTGTTTCTCTTTTAAATAGACATTTAAAATTGATAACTAACCATGATCCCATAAATAATGGATAACACATTAATCCTTTAATCATTGGCTTGATTGGTCTTCTATCTAACAACATTACTATAACTGCTGTACCTATTGGTAATAAGAATGTTGGTACTAAATATCTTAATATATTTATCACTAATTCTGTTCCAGTCATTCCATTTCCAGCATACATTAAGAAGTTTGTTCCTAATAAAACTAATGTTAGTATAAACATAGGAATACTTCCTATAATATATAAGAATCCATCAAAATTCATCATTGTTTTCTTTTCTTTAGCAGCTACTGCTAATTCTTTTGTGTATTCTTTTATACATTGCATATGTCCAACTGTCCATCTGCTTCTTTGTGACCAACTTTGCTTGAATCCAACTGGTTGTTCATCATATACTATTGCATCTGTTGCCCAACCTAGTCTTTTTCCTTTTATAATTCTTTTTAATGAAAATTCAATATCCTCTGTTAATGTTACTGTGTCCCAACCTTGAGGTTTTATTACATCAAATCTTACCATGAAACCTGTTCCGTTTAATAATGGTGATAATCCTAAATTATATCTTGCTAAATGATAAAATCTGTGCATTGTCCAATAGAAAATTGCATATCCAGCTGTTATCCAACTATCTGTTGGGTTTTTAATATCTCTGTACCCTTGAACTACATCCTCACCTTGGCATAGCTTTTTATTCATATTTTTTATAAAGTTAGGATCTACTATATTGTCTGCATCAAATATAAAGAACGCATCATATGGTGCATCTTCTTTGATTTTTTGTTGTAAAAACCAATCTAATGCATATCCTTTTGTTTTTTTAGAATTATTAAATCTTTCATATACAATCGCTCCAGCCTCTTTTGCCACTTTAGCTGTATTATCTGTACAGTTGTCTGCAATTACATATATATCATATAATTCTTTGTTATAATTTTGTTTTTTTAAACTTTCGACTAAGTTCCCAACTACTGCTTCTTCATTATGTGCTGGTATTATTGCCATGAATCTGTGATCTTTGTTTACTTTTAAAGGTTTATCTTTAATTTTTACTAATGAACATAAGCTTACCATGATTTGATATAGCCAGAAAATAGTTACAGTCCATACTAATGCTTCTCTTATTATATATAAATAATCCATTTTTTTACCTCTCTTTAATAAAATTTCTTTTTATAATTTTATTATGCTACCTTTTCTATTATACTATTATTGTTAAAATTGTGCAACATTTTTTGCTAAATTTCTTTTTTATTTATTATATTTCCGTAAGTTTTCCTTCATTTTTATCATTTTTTATGTTATAATATAAATGATGCGTTTTAACTCAACAAAGGAGGATTGTATGGACAATACTTTTGACGAATTGATTCAAAAAGCAAAAAGCACCTTTCCAACCAAGCAAACAATTGATGTTCGGATAAGAAAAGATGCTTGCAACCCATTTGGCAATATCATGTTTGCGAAAATGATATTAGATAGTAAAAAATGCAATCATACTGATTACACTTTTTACATCCACAAGAAATATCTAACTATTCGTTCTTCTCAGTTCAAAGCTTTTCCATCAATAAAAATAGAATTGCATGATCAGCTTTGGATAGAAATGTACTATATTTTCGAGATAAGAAAATAATAAGTATGTGATACAGCCAAAAGAACCTGGAGTCCTACTCCAGGTTTTTTATGATTTTTATTGCCAACTTGTGTTGTTCTGTTTTTTACATTATGATATAATGAAACAAAATTAGAGGAGATTAAATTATGAAAAACTTTTTAATTGTATTAATAACTAAAATATTATATGTATTATTAAAAATAGCAGGAAAAAATGGCGGAAACTTTTTAGGTAAACTTGCTTATGATTGGAATTCAAATATATTTCAATATTTCAAAATAGATGCTCCTATAATTGCCGTTACTGCTACAAATGGTAAAACCATGACAAATAACGCAATTGGACATGTTTTTAAAACTGCCGGAAAAAAAGTAATCAGCAATACAGAAGGAAACAATATGGAAACCGGTATTCTTTCTACCCTTTTAAAAGTTTCAACTCTAACTGGAAAAATAAAAGCTGATTATTTAGTATTTGAAGTAGATGAAGGATATGTTCCTATTGTTTTTAAAGATTTAAAACTAGACACTTTAGTGGTCCTTGATTTCTTTCGTGATCAATTAGATAGAAACGGTGAAGTAGAATCTTTAATTTTACGAATAAATGATTTTTTAAAAACCTATAACGGAAATTTAGTACTAAATAATGATGACCCAAATGTAGCAAGACTTGGTATGGCAAATCCTAATAATAACAATGTATATTATTTCAGTGTAGAAAAATACCCATTTGCAACAGAAGAAATTAAAGAAGCTGGAGAAGGAAAATTTTGTCCATTTTGTAATACTCGTATAGAATATGAATATTATCAATATTCACATATAGGCAAATTTAAATGTCCTAATTGCGGATATGGAGATAATGAAATTTACAAATTGGCAACTAATGTAGATCTAAAAAATAGATGTTTTGAAGTTAACAATATTACTTATAAAATAAGATTTAATAGTATTTATAATATATATAATTTTTTAGCTGTTATATCTTGTGTAAGTTTATATAACATTGATACCCAAATCATACAAAATGCCTTATCAACATTCGTATTAAACAATGGTAGATTGGAAGAACTTGAAATCAACAATATCCCGACTATTATAAATCTTGCTAAAAATCCTACTGGAGCAAATGTTAGTTTAAGAATTTTAAATGAAGATGATGAAGATAAAGAATTATTATTTGTTTTAAATGACAATATCGCAGACGGATTTGACGTTTCATGGATTTGGGATATAAATTTTGATAATCTAAATAATGTTAAAAGAATAGTTACTGCTGGAACTAGAGCATACGATATTGCTATTAGAATAAAAACTTCTAACTTTGAAGTCAACAAAATAGAACCATACTTAGATTTACATGAAGCTGTAAAAGCTTTTTATAGCACAGATATAAAGAAATATGTTATTGCAAATTATACTTCTCTTCAACCTACAAGAAAAGAAATATTAAATTTAAATAAAAACCTATAATACAAAAGGAGTTTGTTATGAAAGAATTAAAAATCTTATATTTATATCCAGATATATTAGAATTATATGGAGATTTTGGAAACATTCAAGTGTTACGTTATAGATTAGAAAAAAGAGGATTTAAACCAATTATAGATTCATATTCTATTGATGATCCTTCACCTGATTTTACTAAATATGATTTGGTTTTTGCCGGTGGTGGCGCAGATCAAGAACAAAGTGTTTTAGCAAAAGATTTAGTTAGACACAAAGATAATATCAAAAAAGCTGTTGACGAAGGTGTATTCTTCTTATTAATTTGTGGTTCTTATCAATTATTTGGAAAATATTATAAAGGTGTGGAAGGAAATATTATTCCTGGTCTAGAAGTTTTTGATTATTATACAGAAGCAATTGCAGATAGAAAAAATAGATGTATAGGAAACATTGTAATAGAAGCCGAATTAGATGGAAGCAAAACAAAAATTATTGGTTTTGAAAATCACGGTGGACAAACCTTTGGCATAGATACTCCTTTTGGTGATGTTTTATTTGGAAACGGAAATAAATTTGGTGATACCAAAGAAGGTTTCTTTACCAAAAATGTTATCGCAACATATCTTCATGGTCCTCTTCTTTCTAAAAATCCTGAACTAGCTGATTATATAATCAAACACTGTCTAGAAAGAAAATATAATGAAAATATAAATTTAGAACCTTTGGATGACAATTTTGAAAAAATGTGTAGAGATCAACTATTAGAAAGATTTTTACAAGGATAATATATTTTTGAAATAACATTAATCACCTCTTATTAATATTAATAAGAGGTGATTTTCTTTTTATCATTTTAAATTATAAATGCATTACTCTTTGTTTTATTTCTTTAGTTTTTCCAACATTCCAGAAATTTTCACCTAAATAACCGCAAGTTCTTCTTACAACAGTCAACTTACTATGGTCTTTATTTCCGCAATTTGGACATTCCCATTCGTTGTCTTTATTTATTATTATCTCTCCATCAAATCCACATTCATGGCAATAATCTGATTTTGTATTAAATTCGGCATATTGAATATTTTCATAAATAAATTGAACAACTGATTCTAATGCTGTTATATTTTTGCTCATATTTGGTATTTCTATATATGATATAGAACCACCTGAAGATATTTTTTGGAATTCACTTTCAAATGCTAATTTATCAAATGCATCTATTTTTTCTCTTACATCTACATGGTATGAATTAGTATAATATCCTTTATCTGTAACGTCTTTTATAGTTCCAAATTTTTCTTTATCTATTCTTGCAAATTTATAGCATAAGCTTTCTGCTGGTGTACCATATAATGCAAATCCTATATTTGTTTCTTTTTTCCATCTATCTGCTGTTTCTCTTAAATGTTTCATTACTTTTATTGCAAATTCATGACCTTTTTCTGATGTATGTGATTCTCCTGTCATTATTTTTGTTAATTCATATAATCCTATATATCCTAGAGATATTGTTGAATATCCACCAACTAATAGTTTATCTATTTTTTCTCCTTTTTCTAAACGAGAAATTGCTCCATATTGCCAGTGAATTGGACTTATGTCTGATTTTGTCCCTAATAAGGCATAATGTCTACACATTAAAGCTTCTTTACATAGTTCAAGTCTTTCATCAAATTCTTTCCAGAATTTTTCTTCATCACCATCTGCAACAATACCTATTTGTGGTAAGTTAATACTTACAACACCTTGGTTGAATCTACCTTCAAATTTATAATTTCCATTTTCATCTTTCCAAGGAGATAAGAAACTTCTACATCCCATTGGGCTAAATACATTTCCTTCATAATTTTCACGCATTTTTTTAGCTGAGATATAATCTGGATACATTCTTTTTGCTGAGCATTTAACAGCTAATTTTGTTAAATAATCGTATTCTCCACCTTTTAAACTATTAAATTCGTCTAAAACATATACTAATTTAGGGAATGCTGGTGTAACATATACTCCTGCTTCATTTTTTATTCCTTCATATCTTTGTCTTAGCACTTCTTCTATGATCATAGCATTTTCTTTAATATATGGATCGTCTTTTTCTAAGTGTAAGAATAATGTTACAAAAGGTGATTGTCCATTTGTAGTCATTAATGTATTTATTTGATATTGTATTGTTTGAACTCCTGCTTTTAGTTCTGATTTTAATCTATCTTGTACCATTTCTTCAATAAGTTTAGATGGTATTTTTCCTGAATATTTCTTTTCAAGTGATGCTTTAAATTTATTATAACTTTTTCTTAAATATTTTCCTAAATGAATTAAATCTACTGATTGTCCTCCATATTGATTACTTGCTACTGCTGCTATTATTTGTGTTGTTACAGTACATGCAACTTGGAAACTCTTTGGACTTTCTATCATTTTTCCATTCATTACTGTTCCGTTATCTAACATATCAGATATATTTATTAAACAGCAATTGAATATTGGTTGAATAAAATAATCTGCATCGTGGAAATGTAAAACACCTTCTTCATTAGCTTTTATTATTTTTTCTGGAAGTAATAATCTTTTTGTTAAATCTCTTGAAACTTCCCCTGCTATGTAATCTCTTTGAGTTGATGCCAATAATGTGTTTTTGTTTGAATTTTCTTCTGCCAATTCTTTATTTTCGTTTCTTATTAATCCTAATATTGTTTCATCTGTTGTATTTTGTTTTCTTACTAATGCTCTTGTATATCTATATACAATATATCTTTTAGCTAATTCATATTTTTCTAATTCCATTAATTTCTCTTCGATTAAATCTTGTATATCTTCTACTAGCATTCTTCTTTTGTTTAATTCTTCAATATAATTAATAATCTCTTTAATATCTTCTTTGTTAGCTCTTTCTTTTGGTTTTACTTCTTTGTTTGCTTTTTCTATGGCTACTCTTATTTTCTCTCTGTCATAATCTACAGCTCTTCCATCTCTTTTGATTACTTTCATTTTTACATTTCCCCCTATTTGTATTTTGTATGTTCTTATTATATATTAAGAGCAATTATAATCTGTTGCAAAAGCAACAAAAGGCAAAAGAAAATTTTTTCCAGCTTTAAAGTTTGCTTGTCTGTAACTTTTTGTGGTTTATTACAATTATATTACAAAGTTTTTTGTTTATTTTTGTTGCAATTGCAACTTTTTTGATATATAATACATTTATTTATTATACTTAAAAAAACAGATTATTAATAGGTTTTCCTTAAATACTGGAGGATTGTTATGAATATTAGCTTTAATATAGAAAATTTTATAAATGACTTTGAAAATACTTGCAAAAGAGTTCAAAAAAAGACCTTTTTAAAAAATGAAGTTATTACAACTTATATTACAAAAAGAAATCAATTTTGCATTTTAAAAAGTGGTAATGCTGATTTAGTAAGATATGATTTAAATGGTAACAAAACTATTGTAGAACATATTTCTAAGAATGATATTTTCGGTGAGGTATTTTATACCATTACAACCAATAACGAATTATTGGTTGAAGCTAAATCAAAATGTGAAGTTCTTATATATTCATATGATAATATACATCATAAGTGTAAAAGCAACTGTAAATTTCATCAGACATTATCAGAAAACTTACCAGAGTTGATACTTTCTAAGGTTACAACATTAAATATGCGTATAGAACTTTTAGCAAAAAGATCTACCAGAGATAAATTGCTTGGATATTTTACTTTTCTTTCTTCTAGAAATTTGAGTAAATCTTTTAAAATGCCTTTTTCCATGACTGATTTAGCAGATTATTTAAGTGTTGACAGAAGTGCTATGATGAGAGAACTCAAATATTTGAAAGAAGAAGGTATTGTGAAAAAAAATGGAAATAATATTACTTTGCTTTATAAATAGCATATATACCAGTAGTTGCTTTATAAAAATTTAAAATCTTACTCGGTTCCTTTCAAACTTAAAGAATATTTAAAAATAGCTAAATGATACTTCCCAAAGATGCTTTGCATTTTGGGTTCCCTCATTTAGCTATTTTAATATATTCTAATAAATTTTTTCAGTCACATTCATAAGTATTTTAAATTTTTATAAAGCAACTACTGGTAGTAAATATATTTTCTTAAATCTCTTTAAAATTATACATTTCTTTTATACTATCTATTTCATCCATATTTATCCTATTTTCTTCACCAGTTTCCATATTTTTCAAAGTAATAGTATTAGAATTAATCTCATCTTCTCCAATAATAATTGTAAAAGGAATTTTTAATTTATCAGCATATTTGAACTTAGCTTTCAATTTTTTATTATTCAAATAAATTTCTGTATTTATACCCAAGTTTCTCAATTTAGTTGCAATTTTAATCGGAACTTCTAAATTTTCTACCATTGGAATAATTAAAATATCTGAAATAGATTTTTTATCTGCTTTAATTAAATTTAACTCATTTAATTTATAAAATAATCTTGTTAAACCAATTGAAATTCCAACACCAGGCAATTTCTTATCAGTATAATATTCAGCTAAATTCTCATATCTTCCACCTGAACATACACTTCCTAATTCTCTATAATTATCTAAGAATGTTTCGTAAACCGTACCTGTATAATAATCCAATCCTCTTGCTATAGTTAAGTCAACTTTGAAATTAGAATCAGGAATTCCAAATATTCTGATATATTTTACTACTTCTTGTAATTCTTCTAATCCTTTATTAAAATTCTCATTTTCTATTTTTAATTCTTTTAGCTTACTAAGCTTTTCATCTGTTGTTCCGGAAATTTCAATAAAATCGATAATTTTTTCAATTGCGTTGCTATCTACATTGATTTTTTTCAATTCTTCTATTACTGATTGCTTTCCTATTTTTTCTATTTTATCTATAATTCTTAATATTTCAGTTGCCTGTTCTTTTTGACCTAGATTTTCAAATAAACCATTTAATATTTTTCTATTATTTATGCGAATAGTAAATTCTTCGAATCCTAACCCTTTAAATATTTCGTATATAATGCTTGGAAGTTCAGCATCATTTATAATATCAAGTTCACCATCACCAATGACATCTATATCACATTGATAAAATTCACGAAATCTTCCCTTCTGTGTTCTTTCTCCTCTATATACTTTTCCAATTTGATATCTTCTAAATGGGAAACTTAGATTACCATAATTTTTTGCTATATATTTAGAAAGAGGTACTGTTAAGTCAAATCTTAGAGATAAGTCACTATCTCCTTTATTAAAACGATATATTTGTTTTTCAGTTTCTCCTCCAGCTTTTGCAAGTAATACTTCTGATAATTCAATTATAGGTGTATCTAGTGGCAAAAAGCCATATTTTTTATATGTATTTTCTATTACTGATTTCATTTGATTAAATAGAATTTGCTCTTCTGGCAATAATTCCATAAATCCTGATAATGTTCTTGGTTCTACTTTACTCATTTTTTCTCTCCTATTAAATAAGAATTTAGGGGATATATGTATATCCCCCATGTTACAATTCAGAAAACTTTGCTATTTTGTCCGCTTTATTCAGGAAGTATTATTTCCAAAACCCCGCCTTCATAATTTGCCAGTTCCATCTTTCCCTGTACCAGGCAATAAACAGGAACGCCGTTGTCTTCCAGGTATGCTCCCAAATATTTTACAGGATGTTCCATGCCCTCAACAATAGGCTTTGTTGTCTCAATTGTCGTTATGTCGACGGTCCCTTCACAATAGTATGCCTGGTCTTCTGTTAATACAATTAACAGGTCAAGCATATTCACTATCTCAAGGACTGCCTTTCCAGTCAATTCCTCTGTAATAGCAAGGTAGTTTCTAGAGCTATCTTCTATTATGCAATAGCCCCGTCTTTCAAAAATTTCCCGATCTTCTTTTTCAAGTCTCACATTCAACATAAGCATATTCCACCTTGTTTAATGTTCTATACTATTAGTGTCTTTATTAATATAACATATTTCACATTATTTTTCAATTGTTTTATGTAATTCTTACTATCTAATATCAATTTAGAATTATATGAAGACACAAATTATTACCATTTTTTAGGTTTTAATTCTAAATATATTGGCTTTTCATCTTTGATTCTTGTACTTAATCCATGTCCAGGATAAACAATTGTATCATCTGGTAATTTTAAAAGTTTGTTTACTATAGAATCCATTATTTCATTTCTATTAGATGTTGGTAAATCTGTTCTTCCCCATGTTCCTCTAAACATAGTATCTCCTGAAAATAGGCATTTTTCTTTTTCACAATATAAAGAACTTCCACCTTTTGTGTGCCCCGGAGTATGAATTACTTTAAATTCTAATTCACCTAAATGTATCAAATCATTGTCATCAACTCGCGAGTCTGCTTCCAATTCGATATCTCCTATTCCAATATATGGTGATAGATTTATTTCTGGGTTATTCAGACCTTCGCTATCATCTCTATGAATTAAGATTTTTCCACCACATTTGTTTTTTAACTCTGTTACACCTAAAATATGATCTCCATGGCAATGTGTTAAATAAATATATTTTAGTTTTCCTCCTAATATATTTATCATATCTACTATTTTATCCACATCACTTGCAGGATCAATTACCATTGTTTCTTTTGATTCTTCGTTAAATATAATATAACAATTAGTAGGATCTCCTATCCACGTTTGTATTTTTAGTTCTTTTAATATCATTATTTTCTCCTTTTTACTTCATAAACACTTTCTACTTTTCTTATTGCTGTTTGTGCCTTATTTAGTTCTTCTAAATTTTCTACTTCCAATGATATTTCCATAATAGCAATTCTTTCTTTCGTAGTTTTAGTATTTACCCCTAATATTTTAGCTTTTGTTGTTCCTAATTCTTTTAATATATCAACTAATAGTCCGCTTCTGTCATTTGAATATATCTCAATATCTGCTTGGTAATTTGATTTGCTTTCATCTACCCATTGCACATCAATCATTCTATTTTCTTGGGCAATCAAATCTTTTATATTAACACAATCTTTTCTATGTACAGATACTCCTCTTCCTTTTGTTATATATCCCACAATCTCATCTCCTGGAAGTGGATTACAACATTTAGATAGCTTAACTAAACAATTATCTATTCCTTTTACTATAATTCCAGAATTAGATGTAATATTTTTTCTTTGTTTAGGTCTTGATAGTTGTTGAATCTTTTCTTCTATATTTTCTTCTTCATGTTCTTTTCTATATTCTTGTAACATTCTAGCAATTACTTTTACTGACGAATTTGCTCCAAAACCAACTGCAGCATACATTTCATCTAGATTTTTATATTTATATTTTTGTAACATTGCTTCTATATATGAAGTTTTAAATAAATCATCATATTCGAATCCAATTCTTTTTAATTCTTTTTCTATTAATTCTTTACCTTTTTCAATGTTTTCTTCTTTTTGAGCTTTTTTAAACCATGCTTTTATTTTATTTTTAGCACTAGAGCTTTTTATGAATTTTAGCCAATCTCTGCTTGGACCTTTTGAGTTCTCTGAAGTTATAATTTCTACAATATCACCATTTTTTAAAGGTGTTATAATTGGCATCATTCTACTATTTATCTTACATCCTGTCATGTGATGACCAATTTCCGCGTGAATACTATAAGCAAAATCAATTGGTGTAGCCCCTCTTGGTAAAACTTTTATTGCTCCTTTTGGAGTAAACACATATACTTCTTCTTCAAATAATTCTGTCTTTAATGTATCCAAGAATTCTTGTGGATCTTGTAATTCCTTTTGCCATTCTAATGTTTCTCTAAGCCATGCAAGTTTATCTTCTTCTACTTTTACTGTTTGTTTTTTACCAAAGTAACTTGCTTCTTTATAAGCCCAATGAGCAGCAATACCAAATTCCGCAATCCTATGCATCTCCCATGTACGTATTTGCACTTCAAATGGTGTACCTTTTTCTCCTAACAATGTTGTATGTATTGATTGATACATATTAGGTTTTGGAACAGCTATATAATCCTTGAATCTTCCTGGCATTGGACTATATAATTCGTGTACTACACCTAATGCAGCATAACAATCTTTAACTGAATCAACTAGAATTCTAAGAGCAAATAAATCATAAATTTGATCTAAAGTTTTATTATCTCTTTTCATTTTTCTATAAATGCTATATAAATGTTTTGCTCTACCTGTTACTTCTGCATTTATATGTTGTTTTTTTAATTCAACTCTTATATCATTCATTATCTTTTCAATGAATTTTAGTCTCTCATCTCTTTTTTTATTAATTCCTTCTACCAACTCATGATATTCTTCCGGATAAAGATATTTAAACGATAAATCTTCTAATTCCCACTTTAAAGAATATAATCCTAAACGGTTAGCCAATGGTGCATATAACTCCATTGTCTCTTTTGCATTTGCTATTTGTCTGTCTCTTTTTAAATATTTCAATGTTCTCATATTGTGAAGTCTATCAGCTAATTTTATTAGAATAACTCTTATATCTTTTCCCATTGCTAAGAACATTTTTCTATAGTCTTCTACTTGTTGTTCTTCTATTGATGTAAATAACATATTACTAAGTTTTGTAACTCCTGCAACCATTTCTGCAATTTCATCGCCAAATTCTCTTCTAAGGTCACTATCTGTTACTGCTGTATCTTCAACTAGATCATGTAATAATGCAGCACAAATTGTAGCTTCATCTAATCCTATATCAGCTAAGATATATGCTACATTTAATGGATGTATTATATATGGTTCTCCTGATTTTCTACATTGATCACCATGGTTGTTTACAGCATAATTATAAGCTTTCATAATTAATTTGACATCAACTCTTCTTGAATGTTCTTTTCTTTTTGAAATTATATCTTGTATTGTTATTTCTTTTTTTCCTTCTTGCAATTTACTCACTTCCCCTTTTATCTTAATTGTAATGGTTTGATTCCTTTAACAATGTAGAGTGCAATATATGTTTAAATTGTTGAAATAAAATATAATAAAGCTATATTGATTTCATAATATCTTTCATGTTTATTTGTATGCTATCAACTCCATTAAAACTATTTATTTCTAAAACTCCAACTACATCTACCTTATCTCCTATTCTGTAGTCTTCTGCTAAATATCCTATATTAAATCCTATTGCATTTATAATATTATTGTTATCTTTTAATGTCAATTTTAAATGTTTGCCTTCTGATAATGCTCTAATAGAATTTATTTTTAGGTTTCTAAATACAAATACTGGCATTTTGTTTGCTTCTCCAAATGGTTCTAGCATCTTTAAACTCTCTACTATTTCTTTATTTACATCATTTAAATCTATTTTTGCATCTATGTTTATTATTGGGATTATATTTTCTATATGTTCTTCTTCTGCAACTTCTTCAAATCTTTGGCGGAATTCATCTAATTTTTCTTCTCTTACATTAAGTCCTACTGCCATACTATGTCCACCAAATTTTTCTATTGAATCTTGACATTTCATTAATGCATCATGTAAATCGAATCCTGGTATACTTCTTCCAGAACCTTTCCCTATTCCATCGCCTTCAAAACTTAGCAAAATACTTGGTTTAAAATACATCTCTGTTATCTTAGAAGCTACGATTCCTATTACTCCATGATGCCAGTCTTGTCCACCTACTACTATCGCTCTATTATTTTCTAAATTATCTTTTTTGATTTTTTCTGTTACTTCTTGGAAAATTCTTTTTTCAATTTCTTGTCTTAAAGCATTGTGTTCATTTAATCTTTTAGTTAATTCAGCAACTTCATTTACATTCTTAGATAATAAAAGTTTTAGTGCTTCTTCTGCTTTTCCCATTCTTCCACATGCATTTATTCTTGGAGCAACCCCAAATGATATAGTACTAGAATCAATTTTTGTATATCCTGATGAATTGATAATTGATTTTAATCCTATATTTTTAGTTTGCCCTACTAACATTAAACCTAATTTTGCAATAACTCTATTTTCATCAACAAGTGGAACTATGTCAGATATTGTACCAATACATACTATATCTAAATATTTTAAATATGTTTCTTCTTTTAATCCAAGTTTTATCCCTAAGGCTTGTGTTAATTTAAATACAACTCCAACTCCTGCTAATTCTCTAAAAGGATATTTACTATCTTTTCTTTTGTTGTCAATTACAGCAATTGCTTTTGGTAGTTCGTTTCCTGGTTCATGATGATCTGTCACGATTGTTTCTATTCCTAAACTGTTTGCATAATCAATTTCTTCAATTCCGGAAATTCCACAATCAACTGTAATCATCAGATCACAGCCTTGTTTATGAATTTTTTCTATTGCATTTTTATTTAGACCATAGCCTTCATCTAATCTATCTGGAATATATGTTGCAACTTCTAATCCTATATCTTGCAAAAAACTTTTTAATACAGTAATACTTGTTATTCCATCAACATCATAATCCCCATAAATGACAACATTTTCTTTATTATCTACAGCTTTTAATATTCTATCTACCGCTATTTCCATATCAGTTATTAAAAATGGATCATGAAAATCATTTCTTGTAGGTTCTAAGAAAAGTCTTATTTCGTCTGGTTTAGTTATATTTCTGTTGGCTAGAATTGTAGCCAATAATGTATTTATTTTATAGTCATTTTTCAATTTTTTAATTAATTCTTCGTTTGTTTCATATATTTGCCACTTTTTATTCATTTTTTTCTCCTATTTATATTTTTTATTATTGTATAACATTTTATTTTTTTTTAAAAGGGATTTTACCGATTTTATTTATTTTATTAATATATAAATAAATTTTCTTTATTTACTTGAATTTGTTTTATTTTTAGTATAATATATTAGAAGAAATGAAGAGATTACATAGGAGGAAAAAAATGCCAAGAAAAACTAAAGAACAAAAAGAATTAGAAAATACAAAACAAACAAGTAAAAAAACAGCAACAACTAAAAAACAGTCTACAACCAAAAAGAATACAGAAAAAAAATCTAGTACTACAAAAAAGTCAACAAAAACAACTGCAAAAGCTTCTAAAACTTCAAGCAAAAAAAGTACTACTAATAAAAAAACTTCATCAAAAAAAGTTACTAAAAATACAAAGAAAAATGTTGATATAGTTGAATATTACGATTTACCTTATAGATACAATCAAACAGTAATAAAGGTTTTAGCTCAAACCCCTACTACATTATTTATTTATTGGGATATCTCAGATCAAGATAGAAAAAACTTCGAAAAACAATATGGAGAAAACTTCTTTGAAACTACAAAACCTATATTAATCGTTTATAATAATACTTTACATTATAGTTTCGAAGTTGAAATAAATGATTTTGCAAATAGCTGGTATTTACATGTAGCAGATAGTAAATGTGATTATAAAATAGAGCTTGGTAGAAAACCTATTGTAAAAAATGAACAAATAAATACTGACTATATCTATGTAACTAGTTCTAATGAAATAGAATCACCAAATGATAAAATATTATTTGATAGAAAACAAAAGATGGTTTATTTTAGAAATGTAAAAACAAATGTTGAGAGTTCAAAATCAATAAATACAATTTCTTTTATGCAAAATATGGGAAAAGTTTATGATATTTATGATTTATATAAAACTATGTATAAAGACCTTGATGATATATCTGATATTTCAAAAACTTCAAACCCATCATCTAGTTTCAAATAAAATTAATTCATATCTGTTGAAATTTTCTTATGATTTCAACAGATAATTTAAATAATACAAAAAATCAAACAAAGGAGAATAACAATGCAAGAAAAAAAAGGATACGTAAGTTTTGTATTACATGCTCACTTGCCTTTTATACATCATCCAGAAAGTGATGATTATTTAGAAGAATCATGGTTATATGAAGCAATTTCAGAAACATATATTCCTCTACTTTTAAACTTTCAAAAATTAGTTGAAGAAGGAGTTAATTTTAGAATAACAATGTCTATGACTCCACCTCTTCTTTCTATGTTAGATAATAAATTATTACAAAGAAAATATATAAAATATTTGAAAAAAATGATTGAGCTATCTGGAAAAGAAATTAAAAGAACTGCCGGAGATGAAAGATTAAATAAATTAGCTCATTATTATTTTGATAGATATTCTAATGATCTACATGTTTTTAAAGAAGTATATAATTGTAATTTAATACAAGGTTTTAAACATTTCCAAGATATTGGTGTTTTGGAAATTATTACTTGTGGCGCAACACATGGGTACTTTCCTATTTTATATGTTAATGAAAAAACTGTAAAAGCTCAAATAGCTGTAGGTGTTCAAACATATGAAAAATATTTTGGTAAGAAACCACGTGGAATTTGGCTTCCTGAATGCGGTTATGTACCAGAATCAGATAAATATTTAAAAGAATTTGGAATTGACTATATAATTACAGAAACTCATGGTATTTTATATGCTAATCCTACTCCAATATATGGTACTTTCGCTCCTATAGTTTCACCAGAAGGTGTTATTGCTTTTGGACGTGATTTAGAATCTTCTAGACAAGTTTGGAGTTCTATAAATGGTTATCCAGGTGATTATAATTATAGAGAATTTTATCGTGATATTGGATACGAAGCTGATTATGACTATATAAAACCTTATATTGCTCATAATGGTGTTAGAGTTCACACTGGTATTAAATATTACAGAATTACTGGAGATACTGACTTCAAAGACTATTATAACTTACAATGGGCTAAAGATTCTGCTGAAAAGCAAGCAGGTCATTTCTTTGATAGTAGAAATTCTCAAATTGAAAATTTATCACAATATATGGATACGCCTCCTATTATCTTATGTCCTTATGATGCAGAATTATATGGACATTGGTGGTATGAAGGTCCTTATTGGTTATACACATTATTTAAAAAAGTATTTTATGATGATTGCAATTTCGAATTGATTACACCTTCTGAATATATAGATAAATATCCAAATATACAAATATCTTCTCCTTGTCGTTCTAGTTGGGGAGCAAATGGTTACAGTGAAGTATGGCTAAACCCTACTAATGATTATGCACATAGGCATTTACATGTTGCAGGAGATAGAATGTGTGAATTAGCAAACTTATTCCCTAATGCAAAAGGATTAAAGAAAAAAGCTTTAAATCAATGTGCAAGAGAACTTTTACTAGCTCAAAGTAGCGACTGGCTATTTATTATAACTAATGGCACAATGGTTGATTATGCCAAAAAAAGAATCAAAGATCATATTGGAAGATTTACTAAATTGTATTATCAAATAAAAGAAGATAATATTGACGAAGCTTTTTTGAAAGACATATCTAAAAAAGATTGTATTTTCCCTGATATTGACTATAACATTTATAATTAAATTGCAAAAAATATTTATTGTATTAATTATTATCCTAATAAAACATTACTGTATAAAAAATAACAGCTAATAATTTCAAATTTTAGCTGTTATTTTTTTGTTTTTAAATTTACTACAATTATATATTCTTTTTATTATCAATAAAAATTAATATTATTTTTATAAAAACAATTTATCAATTGTCCTCATTAGCATTTTTTATTAATTGGCATATGATAATGTATAAGTTTTTTACATTTAGTAGATACTAGTTTTATTGAAAGGGGATTTTGTCAATGAAATCAATATGCATAAAAACAAATAATAACAACTCTCTAGATTATCTATTAAATGAGTTAGACAATATTGATTTATGTGATATATGTTTTTCTACAAATAAATTTAAACATTATAAAAATATAATAGTTCACTATACTGGCAAAGACATTGATAAATTCATTCGCAAAATTAGTTCCATTTTAGCATATTTAGTAATTGATGAATTAGAAATTGATTTATTAAAAAAACTACTTATAAAAGATTTTTTCTATTTCGATTCAAATGATAGAGACAAAATTTTAGACATATGTTTTGATATTACTATTGATGATTTTAATAGTATTTTCGATGAAAAATTTAATAGTCTATTTAATAGTTTTTATACTTTTCTTTTAGAAAACAAATCCATTAATTTGACTGGTTTTGTTAACTTTCGACTAAAAGAATATATAAGTATTTTAGACAATATTATAAATGAAGCTGTAAATCATTTTATTATAGAAAAAGAATATTTAGAATTCATTTCACTTTTAAAATTATACATTAACACTCAAAGTTGTAATTGTGATCTTGTTCACATCATCTATTCAGATTCGGAAGCTATTCTATTAGATGAATATAAAAATATTATTGATTTAAAAACAGATAGCTTCAATGCAAAATATCTAAGTGACATCACATTTTCAGCTAATGACTATGCATTAAACTCTCTATTAACCTTATTACCACATAAAATTCATATACATTTAATTGATGGATACAGTGACGAATTCATTGATACATTAAAATTAATTTTTGAAAATAGAATTACTTTATGTACGGATTAAATAAAATTGCCTAGAAGGCCGGGTCTTTTTGGCAATTTTTCTATATAAAATTTAAAACTTTTAACTATAAAAAATAAAATGCATAACGCGCAGTTTGGTAAAGTCATATTTTTACAGATAATCCAGATTAAATTCTCTATAATGGAATTTATATATCTTTTCTTTATATGATTAACTTTACCAGTAAGGAATGTATTTTATTTTTTATAATTAAAAGTCATAATATATTTATTGCCAAAAAGACCCGGCCCTCTTGGCAATTTTTACGCTCTAGACAGCAAAGTTTATTCCTCTTGCTACTATATCTTTCATATTTTCTATTAAATCATCTATTTCTTTGGGCGTTACTATTAAATTATAGTCTTGTGGTATTAATGCTTGTTTTATTTCTTCGTAATTATCTTCTTCTTTTAATTTGTTCAAATAATCATTTGATTTTGCTTCTTCTTGTAATTTTCCTATGAATAAATCTAAACTATCATTTACTAATACTGCTGTTTCTACTACTGTTGGTATACCTATTGCTATTACTGGTATTCCTAATGTTTTTTCACTTATTTCTGATCTAGCATTTCCTACTCCTCCTCCTGGTATTATTCCTGTATCTGATATTTGAACTGTACTACTTATTCTTTCTATACTTCTTGAAGCTAACGCATCTATTACTATCACTAGTTTTGGATGTGTATTTTCAACTATCCCTTTTAATATTTCTACAGTTTCTATACCAGTTGTTCCCAATACTCCCGGAGCTATCGCACTTACACTTCTTGTTCCTTCTTCTACATATTCTGGTAAATATTTAATCAAATGTCTTGTTACATCTATTTCATTTATTACTTTTGGTCCAAGCGCATCTGGTGTTACATATATATTTCCTAGCCCTAGCACAATAATTTCATCTTGTTTTTGAACATGTAAATCTAATATTTTTTTTAACTCGTCTGTTAGTGTCTCTGATGCTTTTTGAATATCTTCTTCTTGGGCTAATTTCAATTTTTTTATATCTATTGTTATATAATTTCCAATTGGTTTACCAATTGCTTTTTCTCCTTCTTCATTTGTTATTTTAACTCTTTCTACTGATATATTTTCGTCAATTTCTTGTTTTTCGCTTTCAATACCATTAACATCATTTTCTATTTTATTTGCCTTTTTATACAAATCTCTTCTCTCTGATGCTAAATCTGTTCTAAAATTTAACATAAAAAACCTCACTTTCTTAAATATATTGTGAGGTTTTTTAAAATTTTTATTCAAATTTTATTAATGGCCATCTATTTCTTGATTTTCTACTTTCGAACTTTGTTTCATTGCTTGTTTTTGGGATAAATCTTGCTCTGATCTATAT
>CAKPRW010000021.1 GCA_934183045.1 uncultured Clostridia bacterium | reverse complement strand
TCCTTGTACTGGAACTGGTAGTAGTCTAATATATACATTTGGATTTCTTCTTGTTGATACATTAATTATGTCTTTAATTACTGGTCCTGTTTGTGAACTAAGAACCCCCACTACTTTTGGCATAATAGGTATTCTTTTTTTATGATTCTCATCAAAATATCCTTGTTCATCTAATTCATTTTTTAATGCTTGGAATTTAGTATATAAGTCTCCTAATCCATCTTCTTCCATTGCTTTTACATAAATTTGGTAGACTCCATCTCTTTCAAAAACAGATACTGTACCAAATACCATCACTTTCATTCCATCTTTCGGCATAAAATTTAATTTTTGGGCATATGATTTAAACATTATACACTTTACTAAACAATTTTCATCTTTTAACGTAAAATACATATGGCCTGTATAATGATTTTTAAAGTTAGATATCTCGCCTTTTACTAATATATTATTTAAATACTCATCATCTGCTATTTTATTTTTTATGTATTGATTTAAATCAGAAACTGTTATCGCCATATCTGCATATTTCATTTTCTTACTCCTTTTGTTTATTATGACTTTAAAAAACGTTTCTCAATTTATAAATTTAAGAAACGTTCTTCTCTGTCTACATCTAATTTACTATACTTGCTAATATTCCATTTATAAAATTCTTTGATGTATCTTCTCCGTATTTTTTTGCTAATTCTACCGCCTCATTTATTACTACCTTAAATGGAGTTTCTGTATATTTTATTTCATATATTGCAAGCTTTAATATAGCTAAGTCTATTTTTGATATTCTCTCTATTTTCCAATTAGCTTTAAGATTTTTTATAATTAAATCCTTTATTTCTTCACTATTTTTTTCTATTCCAAAAACTACATCTTTTATATATTTTTGTGCATTTGGGTCTTTTAGATTATTATTTTCAATAAATAGTTCTATTTTTTCTTCTAATTCTTCTCTTTCTTGTATTTCTAAACTATATATAAGTTTAAATGCTTGTTCTCTTATTGCTGATCTATTCATGTTATTCCCCTTCTAACTTTTACATTTTATCAATAAATTTTTTTAATTTTTCCTTCACATCTTCTTTGTTTTGTTGAATGTAATTACCTATAAAAGCACCTAACGCTAATACAACTATAGCCAATATTAAGTCATGTAATCTTGTTACTAATATTAAAATAGCTATAACAACACCAATAATAGCTCCTTTAAACTGATTCCAAAATTCTTTAAAATTATCCATCTATTTTCTTCCTTTCTTAGATTTTAAATTTTATTCTTCTTCTTGTTTTGGTGCAACTTTTTTTACTGTAATATTTACTTCTTTTACTTCTAAATCTGTTGCCATTTTTATTTTTTCTTTTATTTTTTCTTGTAAATTTGCTGATAAATCTTTTATAATTGCATCTGCATTTACAATTAAATTAACAAATACTTTAACATTGTTTTCTCTGTCTAGTTCTACTCTAGTTGTAACATCTTCAGCACTTTGAAAATTTAAGGCTACTGAATTAACTAAATTTTCGATAGTTTCTTTTGAAATCATTAATTTTCCACTTTCATTCTCTAGTAAAACACCTTGGCTTGATTTTTCTTTTGCTGCTGTTGATGAATCAAAAAATATACATTTTATTGAAAGTAATATAAATACAATGCTTATTCCTAAAATTACTTTTCCTGATGTAGCACCTACTATAACGTCTTTTATTACATTTCCAACTAATCCCATATCTACCCATCCAAATACAAGTAAACACAAAATAAGTGATATTATTAACATTATTGTTGAATATATTATTAAAGTTGTTTTCTCTATAAACTTCATTTTTTATTCCTCCTACTTTTAGCTTTTATTCTTGTTCATTTTTCTCTGTTTCTTCAGCTTCTTGAACTTCTTCAGTTTTAGAACTTTCTGTACTAACTCCTTGAACATGTACATTTACTTCTTCTACTTTTAATCCTGTCATGCTTTCTACAGCTTTTTTTACTCTGTTTTGTATCTCAAATGCCACATCTGGTATTCTTGATCCATATTCTACTATTATATTAACATCAATTTTTGCTTCTGTCTCTGTTGCATCAACTTTGATTCCTTTTGCTAAGTTCTTTTTTCCACTTAATACTTCTGTAATTCCTCCTGCAAATCCGCCAGCCATTCCTGCAACTCCATTTACTTCTGAAACTGCGACTCCAGCAATTACAGCAATTACATCATTTGATATTTGTATTCCTTCTTGTTCTGTTTTTATTTCTTCTTGTAGTTCTACTACCTCTCCATTTTCTTCGTTTATTTTATTTTCTTCACTCATAATATCCTCCTTTTTGTACATCAAAAAAGATATACTTAAATTTTATATAAGTATATCAATTTTTTCTTTTTTTTACAACTATTTTCACTAAATTTTCATTTTTATTCAAATACTTCAAGTTCTAAAATATTATTTCCTCTTAAAAAATCTTGTATAGGCATTCTTTTAGCATTTTCTCCTTGAATTTCTAGCACTTTAATTATTCCTTTTTTAGTTTTTATAAACAATCCTTTTTTAGGATGTGATAATACTACTGTACCGTTTTTTAATTTTTCTAAGTCTTCTACATTTATTTCTGTATTATTTGCTATGTCAACCTTCCAGAATTTTATTTTCTTTTCATTCAAAAAAGCATATGCTCCCATAATAGGATTTAATCCTCTTACTAAGTTTTTAATTTGATCTGCCGATTGGCTTTCCCAATCAATCTTTGCCATTTTTTTATCTAACATTGGTGCCATTGTAAAATCATTTCCTTGCTTTTCTCTTGGTGCACTTCCGTTTTCTATATTTCTTAATGTTTTTACTAAAATATTTCCTCCAATTTTTGAAAGTCTATTCCACAATTCTCCTGTAGTCTCATCTTCTCCTATAGAAACAGTTTCTTTCAGGATCATATCTCCTGTATCCATTCCTTCATCCATATACATAGTAGTTACCCCTGTTTCTTTATCCCCATTTAGAACAGCCCATTGAATTGGAGCAGCACCTCTATATTTTGGCAATAAAGACGCATGAACATTAATACAACCATATTTTGGAATCTCTAATATTTCTTTTGGTAAAATCTTTCCATATGCTACCACACATATAATATCTGGTTCTAAATCCTTTATTATATCTATAAACTCCAAATTATTTTTCACCTTTTCTGGTTGATACACATTTAACCCTTTATCCAAAGCAAATTCTTTTACTGGAGAAGGAATCAACTTCATCCCTCTTCCTTTTGGTCTATCTGGATTTGTCACAACTCCAGCCACTTCATATCCCGCATTATATATAGCCTCTAAACTTTCCTTTGCAAAATCAGGCGTTCCCATAAAAACCACTTTCATATTAAACTATCTCCTTATACCTAAATTGCCAAAAAGACCCGGCCCTTTTGACATTTTTATTTTTCTGGTTCAATATATTCTAATGTTCCTGGTATGATTTTATCTATAAAAACTTCACCATTCAAATGATCTAATTCATGACTAATTGCTTGAGCTAATAATTCTTTAGCTTTTACTTTCATCCTCTTTCCTTCTCTATCAGTGTATTCCGCTACTACTTCAGCTGGTCTTTTGACCTTTGCAAATTGATTTGGAAAACTTAAACATCCTTCATCAACTTCTTGTTCACCTTTTGTTTTAATTATAACTGGGTTTATTAAAACAATTGGTCCTTTATCATCATATAAATCAATTACTACTACTCTTTTCAATACACCTACTTGAACAGCAGCCAATCCTACACCATTATATTTATGCATTGTTTCTATCATATCATCTATTAAAATTTGTAATTTATCGTCTATTGTCTCAACTTCTCTTGATTTCTTTTTTAAAATCTCGTCACCTTCATATCTTAAATTTCTAATAGCCACTTTCATCACTCCTTCTCTTACTATTTTTAATTATAATTATCACATTTTAAAATTTTCTTGTAAATTTATAAATTCTTTTTATATTTTTGATAATTACATCATATTATTAGGATTTACGTCTATTGACATTTTGGTCGTTTTTATATCTTTTTTGTAAAATTTATTTAAACATTCATTTAATATTTGATTAATATCATCATTCATTTTGCCCTTTATAATCATTCTCCATCTATATCTATTTTGAATTTTATCAATAGGAGATGGTACTGGTCTAAAAATTTTATATTCTTCTCTGCCAACCTCTTCCATATATTTTTGCAATTTTCTGTTTAAATAAATATATATCCCATTACTTATTTTTACTATTTCTTTTTCTGATAAACTGTTAAAGTTAATTACTATTATATCGCAAAATGGCGGATATTTCAACTGTTGCCTTAGTGCTATTTCTGTCTCATAAAACTTTTCATAATTTTGTTCTCTTGAGCATTGTATACTAAATTCATCCGGATTATATGTTTGAACAATTACCTTTCCTGGTAATTTGTCTCTACCAGCTCTCCCGTGCTACTTGTGTTAAAATTTGAAATGTTCTTTCACTAGCTCTATAATCATCAATATTTAGAGAACTATCTGCTGCTATAACCCCAACTAAAGTAACATTTGGGAAATGATGCCCTTTAACAACCATTTGCGTTCCTATTAAAATATCGATACCCTCATCTTTAAATTTATTTAATATTTGTTCATGAGAGTTTTTCTTTGTTACTGTATCTACATCCATTCTAATTGTTTTTGCATCCGGAAACTGTTTTTGTATTTCTTGTTCTAGTTTTTGAGTTCCTGTTCCAAAATATCTAATTTTATTACTATGACATTCCGGACAAACTGTTACAAGATCTTCCTCATAGCCACAATAATGACATTTTAATTTTTTCTCATAACTATGATATGTTAAGCTTATATTACAATTCTTACATTTTACAGTATACCCACAATCCCTACACATAATGAATGTTGAATAACCACGTCTATTTAAAAATAGAATGGTCTGTCTTTTTTCTTTTAAATTCTTTTCTATTTCAGAATATAAATCGACACTTAGCATTGAACGATTTCCATTTGCTAATTCTTGTTTTAAGTCGACAACTTGAACTTCTGGCAAAGATGCTTTATTAGCTCTTTGTGTTAATGTTAAAAGTTCTATTTCTTTATTATTTTTAGAATTATAATATAAGTTAATATCAGGAGTAGCACTCCCTAATACTAGTGGACAATTATTTTGTTTTGCTATATACATTGCAACTTCTTTTGCATCATATCTAGGATTTGACTCCGCTTTGTAAGAAGTATCGTGTTCTTCATCTATAATAATAATTCCCAAATTTTTTATTGGAGCAAAAATTGCAGATCTAGCACCTATTACAATTTTAGCTTGATTATTCCTTATCTTTTCCCATTCGTCATGTCTTTCTCCTATTGATAATTTACTATGTAATACGGCTATTTCTTCCTTACCAAATCTTGCAATAAATCTATCAATCATTTGTGGTGTAAGTGAAATTTCAGGTACCAACAAGATAGCTGTTTTTTCTTCATTTAAAACTCTTTGTATAATTTGAATATATACTTCAGTTTTTCCGTGATCCGGTGATACCATATAATAAGAAATTTTTGTATTCTTTTCTTTTTATTGAGTTTTCAATTGTGTTATACGCTTGTTTTTGCTCATTTGTTAATTCTAAGTTTTTTGTCTTTTCAATTTGTTTGTTTTCTAACGGATTTCTTTCTATCTTTTTTTCGATTATCTCTAAATATTCATTTTTAATTAACGTATTTACAATTGCTCTTGAGCAATCAGTAAACATCTCTATTTCAGGTATTGTCGCACCTTCATTATCTTTTATAAAATTTAGCACCTTTTTTTGTTTATCTGATTTTAATTTTCCTGTTTCAATGTCGAATTCTATTTCTTCTATATCTTTTTTTAAAAATACACTATTTATTGTTTTATCCTGTATTCTTTTATCTTTGTTTCTAGTTCCTGGTGTTAACATTAGTTTTATACAGTCTGAAACATTACAAAAATATGTCTTTGCCATCCATCTTGCTAATTGAATTTGTTTTTCTGTTAAATTATCTTCTATTTTGCTTATTTCTTTTACATCATATTCGGATTTTTCTTTAATCCCTACTACAAATCCTTCTTCTAGTTTTTCCCCTTTTCCAAACGGAACCAATACTTTGCTTCCTATTATTATGATGTCTTCTAATTTTTTTGGTATTTGGTAATCAAATGTTCTATTTAATTTTTTTGCTGTTCTATTTATTATAATTTCTGCTACCATTTTCTCTCCTATCATCAATATCTATAGTATATCAAAGTTTTTTTACTAATACAAGATTTTTTATTATCTCCAATTTAAATACATCAACATTATAAAAAAGAAATATCACCTTATTTTTGTGATATTTCTAATCTTCTTTCATTTTCTATTATTGTCTGAATAATATTGACTGTTTTATTAAAATCATCATTTTTTATGACATAGTCATATAGTTTAATTTTTGATTCTTCATATTCAAGTCTACCTAATCTTATTTCTAATTCATGTTCTGTTAGATTATCTCCTCTTGCAATTAATCTTCTTCTCAACTCTTCTTTTTCTACTTTTAAAAATATAGTTACTAAATGTGTTTCATCTTTTAAAATTTTGATAAGATTTTCGGTACCATTTACTTCAATATCTTTTACTATTATTTTTCCACTTTCTATTTTTTCAGACATCAATTTCCTTGATGTACCATAATAGCTTTCATGATGTACATCATACTCATAGAATTCATTGTTTTTTATTTTTTCTTCAAATTGTTCTTTTGTAATAAAATGATATTGAACTCCTTCTTCTTCACCTTCACGTGGTTTTCTAGAAGTATAAGATGGAAGTGATATTACGCCTTCCATCCTTCTTATTAGCTCCTTTTTTATTGTGTCCTTACCTGCACCTGAAACTCCAGATAATATTACTAACATATTGTTACCTTCCCCTCTGCAATTTCATTTGCTGCTAATGTTACTGCAGATTCTTCTTTTACACTTGTTTTAGTTTCATCTCCAGCAGCAATTTGTCTTGCACGTCTTGCTGTAGCAATTACTAATTCGTATCTGTTATTTGCTTTTGTTAATAGTTCTGTAACACTTGGTTTTACTATCATTTAAAAATCACTCCTTAAAATTAAAATCACATTAATATTATTCTTTTTCTTCTGAAATTGTTTTATCAATTCTTCCTCCAACAGTTTCTGGTTGAACGGCTGATAATATCATATGTCCTGAATCCATAACTAGCACAGCTCTTGTTCTTCTACCACAAGTAGCGTCTACGGCTATTTTGTTATCTTTTGCCTCTTGTATCATTCTTTTTATTGGTGCAGATTCTGGGCTTACAATTGCCACTATTCTTTCTGCTGATACAATATTTCCAAATCCTATGTTTACTAATTGCATAAAATCCTTCCTTTCTATTCTATATTTTGTACTTGTTCTCTTACGTTTTCTATCTGTGTTTTTATATCAATTACAGCATTTGTGATATCTAAGTTATTTGCTTTTGATCCTATTGTGTTTGTTTCTCTATTCATTTCTTGAATAATAAAGTCTAGTTTTTTACCAATTGCCTCATTAGAATTTAGTAATTTTTGAAATTGTGATATATGGCTTTTTAGTCTTGTTATCTCTTCTTCTACAGAACATTTATCAGCATAAATAACAACTTCTTGTGCTAATCTTGCTTGATCAACTTCTTGATTTACTAAAATTTCTTTTATTCTACTTTCTAATTTTACTACATATTCTTCAATAAGTCCAGTAGATAATGATGATATTTTTTCTATTTTTTCTTTTATATCATCTATTCTTACAATAAAGTCTTCTGCAATTTTGTTCCCTTCTATCTGTCTCATTTCTATTAATTTATTTATTGCAATATCAGTTGTTTCTAATACTTCTTTTTCTATTTCTTCATCATCTTGTTTGGTCTGTATATTTAATACATCTGGGAATTTAGATATTTCTGTAACTTCAATATTAGAATTTATGTTTTGATCCTCAGCTAATTTTTTCAACTCATTTATGTATATCTCTGCTATTTCTGTATTTATTTTTATTTCTTTTCCTTCTGCTGAATTGTTTTCAAATGTTACAAATACGTCTATTTTTCCTCTTTTAATTTTAGAAGAAATATCTTGTTTTATTTTTTCTTCTAAATAACTTAATGCTCTTGGCATTTTTACTGATATATCTAAATATCTGTGATTTACACTTTTTATTTCTATTTGATAATTTCTTGAATTTTTTGATAAATTCCCTTTACCATATCCAGTCATACTTTTAATCATCTATACTTACCTCTTTTTTACTTTTTGTTTTTCTTGTTGTCTTTGGCTTTTCTTCTATATCTTCTGTTTTTTTGGTTGTCGTTCTCTTTCTCGTGCTTTTGTTTTCTGTGCTTTCAATTTTTTCTTTTTCAGTTGTTACTTTACTTTCATCTGCATCTTTGTTCTTTCTTTTAGTAGTTGTTGTTTTAGTTTCCTTTGTTTCTTTAGTTTTTCTTTTTGTAGTCGTTTTTTTAGTTTCTTCTTTACTTTCTGTTTCACTCTTAACAGTTGATGGCTTTGTAGTTTTTGTTTTGCTCTTCGTAGTTGCTTTTTTAGTTTTTTCCGTATCACCTGTTTTAGCCTTTGTAGTAGTTGATTTGGCATTTTTTCTTTTTTTAGTATTTTCTTCTTTTTTACTGTTTTCTAATGTTTTATTTTTTGTTTTTCTAGCTACTTTAGGTTTAGTATTATTACTTACCGCTTCTTTGTTTTCTACTACTTTTTCATTTCTTTTTTTGGCTTCCTTAATTATTGGTTTTTCTTTTTTTACAATATCTGAAATATCACTTAAATTTTCTAAATATTTCTTTCTTTCCTTTGTATAAATCACTATAGATTTTAAAACATAGTATATTGCAAAAATATATGAAGATGTTAACAAATAAAATCTAAAATCATACTTCAAAAATACACATATATGAGTTATTGATAATGTGTGCATTGATAAAAATAAAAGTTCTATACCTGATATTGCTATAGTTCCACTATCTTTTTTATATGCATATTCTAGATTTATCAATCCAACAACTAAGAATATTCCAGCAAAAACTTTTAAATCTTCTAGAAGTCTATTTTCTTGAATTTTTACATATGCTAGATTTAATATCATAAAATACACTATAACAAAAATAGCTTTTATTATGTTTTTAAAGATTTTTTTTGCTATTTCTTGTGAAATTTCTTTAGGAACTCTTTTTCTTTTTTCATGTATTTCTTTGATTTCATCTTTTTCTATTACTTCTTTTTTATTCATGTTTTCCTCCTAGTTTTCTAATTCATACATAATAATACTTAACACACTTAAAGCAACAGTTTCTGTTCTTAATATTCTTTTTCCTAATGTTATAACTTTTGCACCACATTGTTGTAACATTTCTATTTCCTTCTCGTCAATTCCCCCCTCTGGTCCAATTAATACCCCTATTTTCAACTCTTGCTTATTTTGCTTTTTTAATTCGTGTAACTCTTCTTTTAATTTTTTATCTTTTTCATTTTCATATGCCACTAGTAATACATCGTATTGTGAACACATATCACAAATCTCTTTTAATTGTTTTATTTGATTAATTTTAGGAATTATATTTCTACCACTTTGTTTACTTGCTACTTCTGATATTTTTTGCCATCTTTCTATTTTCTTTGTTTTATCTTTTTCTTTTAATTTTACAACACATCTTTTCATTTCAACAGGAGTTATATCATATACACCTAACTCTACTGATTTTTGAATTACTAATTCCATTTTGTCTGCTTTAGGTAACCCTTGAAATATTGTTACTTTTATGTTTGATTCTACGTTATTATCTATCTTGTCCATTATTTTACATATAATTTGATCATCTTCTATATTGCTTATTTCACATAAGTAGTCCTGTTCAGATGAAGAATTACATATTGTTATTCTATCATTTTCTTTTTTTCTTAATACATTTTTTATATGATTAACATCTTGTCCTTTTATTGTTATAGTGTCGTTTTTTAATTGTTCTTCTGATACGAAAAATTTTGGCATTGTTATCTCTCCTTATAATCGTAAAAATGTTTTAATACATTTATTTTTTCTATCATTCTACATATTTTTTTACAATATCATATTCTTTGCCATTTGAATACATGAATTTTTTGCTAATTTTATCATAAAATCCATTAGCTGTCGCTTCTTGACCATTTATTGTTTCACCATTTTCTACAGGTATTAGGTCTAATTTTAATTCTTCATTTATATATACTTTAAAATAATACATTGTCATATCTGTTTCACATGTATTGCTCGTTGAGGTAAATAGTTTTATTGTGCTATCTGCTGTTGCTGTATTTACGTTTTCAGTCATATATTGTTTTCCATCTACCGAAGCAGTTGCAACGCCATTTTTCACTTCTTCGACTATAGTATATACCACTCCTTGTTGCATATTTAAGTCGTAAGTTCCCATTCTAATTCCATTATGTCTAAATCCAAATTCTTTATTACCACTATTTATCCAGCTTTCAAAACTAGTAGTTCCAATTCCCCAAATATTTTGATATTTACTAGAAAAAGAATTGTTTAATATTTGAGTTTCGATTCTATAATTTCCCGTTAATATAATTCCTGTATCACATATTCCACTAAAATTTGTTCTTGTACCTTTACTTAGTATTTTTTTGGTTTGTGTCTTTATACTATCTGTAATTATTTCACTATTATCTTTTAGAACTGCTTTTACTTTAACATTATATAATGTATCCTGAATTAACTTTTTATAAATATAAGTTCCTTTCGGTACTTCTTGTTGTTTATAAGTTATTATAGCTGCATATTCTTTATTGTTTGAATACATAAATGTTTTGCTAACTTTATCATAAAATCCGTTAGCTATAGATGTTTGTCCATTTATTGTTTCGCCTTTTTCTACAGGGATTAAATCTAATTTTAACTCATCTTCTAAATAGACTTTAAAATAGTACATTGTCATATCTGTTTCACATGTATTTCTGGTTGATGTGAATAATTTTACTGTATCATTGGCTGTTGCTGTATTTACACTTCCTGTCATATATTGTTTTCCATCTATTGTAGTGGTTGCAACACCATCTTTTACTTCTTCAACTATACTGTATGCAACTCCTTCTTGCATATTCAAGTCATAAGTTCCCATTCTAGTTCCAGCATGCCTAAAACCAATTTCTTTATCACTACTATTTATCCAACTTTCAAACTCAGTAGTTCCAATTCCCCAAATATTTTGATAATCACTAGAAAAAGAATTATTTACTATTTGGGTTTCAATTCTGTAATTTCCTGTTAATGTAATTCCTGTATCACATATCCCACTAGAATTTGTTCTTATTCCCTTATTTATTATTTCATTTGTATTTACAAGTTCTGTTCCAGCATCTGTCCAAGTAGCTCCATCATCTATACTATAATATATTCTTTGTATTTTTGATAGGTCTTCTTTATTTATATTGCTATTTATTGTAATTTGTGAAGATTCAATATCTGTAACCGTTGGAGTAAAACTTATATTTTGAATATTATTTGTGTCATTTGTAAATACAATCGTTCTACTCCCTATTGTCACTTTTCCCGTTGCTTCGATCCCTTTATTCTCATTTCCTAATATTATATCTTTTTCATCTTCAGTCAGATTTTTTTCTTCTACTAGTCGATCTATAAACTCATTTAAAGTTTCTGCTTTTGTAGCGTCAGTATATTTATTTGCATTCAAATTGCTTGCCCAAAGTTCTTTTTCTTCCTCTACTGTCGCTCCTTTCATTTCTGTTTTTGCATTAACTGCTTTAGTAATAATACCATTATCTCCCATAAGCATACTAATACTTACTCCGAGTAAGAATTAATAAAACTATTATTGTTATAACTAGAGCAATCAAAGTTATACCTTTTTTATTTTTTATATTATTGCTAAAATTAATATCACACATTTATTTTCCACCTTTTATAATATATAACTAGTTTTAATAATTACATTAACTATTCCTTCTATAACTTAACAAAAAGCATATTATTATTAGCTTTATTATAATTCACATTATAACAAATAACTATTTTTATAACAAGTGTTTAGAAATATTTTAACTCACTTTAGAATACTAATTAATAAATCTTTTACATAAACATTGTAATATATGAAAAGCTCTAATATATTTATGCTGAAATCATTTTTTACTTATTATTGCCAAAATAACACGTCCCTTTTATCGGAATAAAAAAGACTCTATTCATTATTGAATAAAGTCTTTTTTATGATTATTATTAATAATTTTCTGCTTTTATTTCAAAATATGCTTTTGGATGACTACAAACTGGGCAAACTTCTGGAGCTTGTTTTCCAATAACTATGTGTCCACAATTTCTACATTTCCATATTTTATCTCCATCACGACTAAATACTATTCCATCTTCTACGTTTTCTAATAATTTTTTGTATCTTGCTTCATGTTCTTTTTCGATTTGTCCTACTGCTGTAAATAGATATGCTATGTGATCAAATCCTTCTTCTTTTGCTTCTTTTGCCATTCTATCATACATATCTGTCCATTCGTAGTTTTCTCCTTCTGCAGCTGCTGCTAAGTTTTCTGCTGTTGTTTTGATTTCTCCTCCTTGTAATAATTTAAACCACATTTTTGCATGTTCTTTTTCATTGTCAGCTGTTTCTTGGAATATAGCTGCTATTTGCTCATATCCCTCTTTTTTTGCTTTGCTTGCAAAATATGTATATTTATTTCTTGCTTGTGATTCTCCAGCAAATGCCTCCATTAAATTTTTTTCTGTTTTACTTCCTTTTAATTCCATTATAATTCCTCCTTAATTTTATAACTTTTACCAAATATTTTGGTTGTTATAGTTTGTTTTTGTTTAATTTTTTATTTGTTGCTACTGTTTTTATTTAATGAGTTTAATAATTGGTTTTATATTATATTAGCTTTTTTTATTTGTCAATATAATTTTTAAAAATATTTCTGAGTTAATAGCTTTATGTACTATTTATTTAATGTTTTTTTACGCTTAATTTTTATGTGTTCCTTTCAAATTTTTTATAAAATTTTTTTGTTTTCTGATTTTATATCAATGTTTATAATAATTGTAGAAATTATTGACAATATAAATATGACATAAAATACGTTTTCTCCAACAAATTTTGCTATTATGGCTAACAATGCAAATATAAAAACTTCAGTAAAGCATAAACTCATTTGTCCAACTGCTGATAATAACTCATTATCTTCTTGTGCTTCTTTTATAATATTTTGTATCGATGTTTGTATTGATGTTTCGTACACTTTTTCAAAATTATCACTTAGTGTTTTATTAAAAGAAATTAATATTTTATTTTTTGTAGCTAAATACACTGTTGTTATAATTACTCTTATTGTAGAAACTATGCTATTTGATTTTTCTAAATTTTTATCAGTATACTTTCCAATCAGAGTGATAGTTATAATTTGAAATAACAAAGATACAATCATTACTGTTGAAAATGCAACAAAATCTTGCAATATTATATATAAGTATAGTGGTACAAAAAGTCTTTCTATTATATGATTTGTTCTTAATACATAGATAACTTTATATTTATTTTTACTATGTATTAAATACTTTATACTTGTTTTAAATGTATTTGTTTTGCCTTCCGGTTTATAATCGATTTTTCTAATAGCAATATACTGTAATAAAAAGGAAATTATAATTATGCTAAACAAAATCCATTTACTATCACTAATTATTCCCCAAGCAACAAAACAACTTGCTAGAGCTGTTCCTAATATTTTGGATACAAAGTAAAAACTATTAAATCTCCCTCTATGTTCGCTTTCTACATATCTACTAGATAATGCATCTGAAGATGGATTAGAAAGCCCCATACCTCCCATTGCAATCACAAATAATATATATATATATATTACTGTATATACTTTTACTATCTATCATAAAATATGAATTTATTATACTAAATATATTTGAAATTAGTATGCATTTTGCTATACCTATTTTATGCGACACTGTCATAAAAAAAGGAGTTATTAGTCCTGTTATTAAAAATCTACAACCATATATAAGTAGTATTGAGTAAATAGCTATTCCAGATTTATAAAGCATTACCGTTCCAAACGACTCTGTTAAAGCATTTGCGAAGTTATAAAAAAATATACTTAAATACATATATTTATATTCTTTTTTGTAAAAATATTCTTTCATTTATTGCTCCTAATAATTAATAATTTTCAAAAGTTTTTTATAAATTATACCATAATTTTATCAACAAAAAAAATTTAATGAATTTTTCACAATAAATTGTCAATAAAATATTTTAAACCTTCCTGTAATTCAAAAATAGTAAAATTAGTATAATAAAAACAAACAAGCTATTTATATCACAAATAGCTTGTTCTTTTTTAGATGTTTTAAATTTATTTTATAATTTTTCTATGACTTCGATCCCCTTTCTTAAGGAATTGGAATGCGAACATATCACATTGATTGTCCGTGTGCTGTTTGTTTTTTGAAAATTAAGAGGAACTAAACCGTCACCATTAATTTGCATAATTTTGTCCCAAATAAATAATAACAAATCCATAATATCTTCACAACTGAATATATTTTTCAATGAAGATGTTATATTTATGTGTTCCTTATAAGTAGCATTCTGCATATTTTGGATAAACTGTGAATTTGGTATAATGTCCCTATCCACATTATGATCACTAAAAATCATATTGTAAACTTTTTTCAATATTCGAGACTTTAACTTTTTTTCGACAGCTTCCTTATCTGCAATAATTGTACCTCTAAATGGTGTTGAAATAGTTACTAATGTAATATCTTTTTCACAGTAATGACTTGCATTATATAAGCATAGTCCGCATTTTGAATGGCCAACTAAAAAAATCTGCTCATACTCTTCTGACAAGTTATTAACAAATTCAGCAATTTCTCTGCTAGATTCTTCTAATCCTGAACATTCAAAAGTAAAGTAAAATGCGTAAACAGCATTATCTTTATCTATTTTAGGTTCAAATTCGTGCATACCTGGATCATGCTTAGTAACAACATTATTGTCATCTATATTTAATGAATGTCCATTACCAATGATATAACATCTTTTCCGCTTTTTTCCTTCTTGAATTCTTTGCATAACAATGTTTTCAGTTTTATATACAACTCCACCCATGATTTCATTGTTTAAAATAAATCTTTTCATCTAAGTATCCTCCTTTGCATTTGCAATAGTTTTTTGAAATTTCCGGATCGGATTCATTCTCTATTATACCACAAATTAATATGTTTCTCAAATGATAGTATATATAAAAATAATAAGATTAAGTTTTAGATGAAGAGTTGAATAGCTTAATACTTTATAACAAGTGTTAAGCTATTATTATTTTGTTTCTTTGTCTATCCAATCCTACTATTAAAAAAACTCTCTATCAAAGAGATAGAGAGTTCCTTCATAAAACTACTTACTATTTGCTAGTTTAGCCACAATGATGAGGTCTTGGAATTTTCCCCAGGAATTTCAATAATAGAATGAAATTTAAAATTAGGATAATTTTTTCGTAAACAAAAAATCAACCAGATTTTATTTTCTGATTGATTTTTGTATCTATCTGTTCTATTAGTTCGAATAGATACGTTATTGGTGCCAACGAAGTAGTTATCTACAACTTTTTGGCTCTCATAACGATTGATACAAATATCAATCAATTTATTAAAGTATATCATATTTTTGATAAATATAATTATAATAAAATTTATTATAATTATAGTTTTCGTTAATTAAGAAGCAAAAAAGGCTAAAACCATCTACCAAAAAAGAAACGTCTTAAGCCTCTCATATTATCATTTGTATTATCACTACCAAATGAACTACCAAATAATTCATTATATTGAGCATTTTTTAAATGGAATATTACAAATAATATTATATAGCATACAGAACATACAATTAAAGACATTTTCAAAGCCTGTTTTGTATCCATACCTTTAGCTTTAGATTTTGCTATACTAATCTGCATTTCCTTATATTCCTGAACTTTTTGATTTAATTCTTCTTCTGTTAAATGATATCCATATTTTTCAAAACTAGATATTAGAGAATTTCGATATTCTTTAAGTTCTGTATCAGAAACAACGTTTTCTTCATTAATTTTGTTAGAACGAGTCAAACAAAATGTCATTATAGAAACCATTATTATAAAGAATATAATAAACTTTCTCATAATTTTTTCATCCTTTCGTTTCTATACTGCAGATATAAAGGCTATTACAAAAGCAAGTACAAATCTAGATACAAATCCTTCTAAAAAGATTCCTGCAATAAAGAAATATACTCCATTTTGGAAATAATCATTAATCATTGTAAGTAGTTTTATTAGGATAAGCCCAATTATAAATCTAAATAAAAGAACAATAATCAAATTTCCAAATCCGTTAAATGAAAATAATGTAGGTAATAATCCCATCCCTATAGTATATATAATTACATTTGGAAAATATTCATATCTACTACAAGTTAAATATAATATAGTAATAAATATTACTGAATATATTAAAAGAGCTATATTCATACTAAATTCTCCTTTCTTATCATTAGTAAAACATATTATCTAACGCAATAATACCATAAATAATTTTTTTTTACAATACTTTTTCAAAAACATTGTGTATCTTCAAAATATTAGTTATAATTCACAACCTTTTAATAAAATTATAATAAAAATGTAATGCAATTTTACATTTTTTTAGATTTATATTGCTATTATACAAATTTCTTTTAATTATATATTGTATTAAATAAATATAGTGTAATTTTATTTCGTTTGACTTGCTCCATTTCCATAAGTTTAGCCATTGTAAACATTACAAGTTTATATTTTGCAAAATTTATTAAATTGGTTCTGTATTCTTCATCAACTTCTTTTAGCATAATATCAAATTTTTCATACATTTCAGCTTTGTTATATAAAATATTAGCCCAATCACTTGTAGATAAACATATTCCTAGTCTTAATTTATCTTTTATATCCATATCTTTAATTATATTTATAACATTTTCAACTTTGTTTTCTTCCATAATTTTTTACTCCTTCTAAAATCTGATATCATTATTTTTCTTTTTATTTTTGATTTTCTTGTTCTCATCTAGAATAGTTACTTTTCTATAAATATTATTAGCAATTTCATTATCATTGTCGTCAAATATTCCATTCTTGTATAGGTCATCACTAACAATTTTATAATTATTATCTTTATCATAGCAAATTCTTTTATGAAAGTGGCTCATAATACTATACCAAAAGCCTTTGAATTTCTGTAACTCTTGTTTTATCTTTTCTTTTTCAGTCTGTAACTTGCTAATAATTTTATCTTTGGTAGATAGTTCCTTTTTTAAATCGACAATTTCATTATCTTTTAGTTCAATTTCATACTTTAAGAAACGGTTTTCTTTTTCTATTTCAAAAGCAGAATGTTCAAAATCGCTAATCGCCATATTTAAGTCATTTACACTTCTAACAGTTTTAGTAATATCTTTTACTTCTCTTGTATAATTTTTTAATTTCTGGACATCTTCGCTTGAAATAATCATATTATTTTTGTTCATTAGAGTAGGTTTTAAATTATTTAAAATTTTATCTACATCATTACTGATATTATCAATAGCTTTAGTTTGAGTATTTGCTTTTTCAATCTTTTGTTCCTTTTTAGCTAATTGTTCTTTGATTTTTCTATAATCTCCCATATCTTTGACATCGATATCTTGATTTCTACCTTTTTGTTTTGTTTTAAGCTTACTATCAACATCATAGAACTTGTTATATGACTTAATACAAGTATTTCTCATTTTATCTTGTATTTCAGTTAGTATAGTTTTTGTAAATATCTTACTTTTTCCAACTTGCTTTTTCATTCCTCTTGTGCAATTTTCAACTACTGGAACTCCTACAATATGCATATGAGGAGAGGTTTCGTCAAAGTGTATTGTTGCATTTGCTATTTTAAAAGTTGGTACAATTTTTATTAAATCTTTGACTTGTTCATTATATACATCAATCATTTTTAATCTATATTCTTCATTTTTATCATTCCAAAAATCCATATCTCCAAGTTCTATTATAATCTCACAAGCAATATCATTCTGTGAGTTGCATACTTTTTTGAAATAATCTTCAATTTTTCTATCTTCACGAGTTTGATTGTTATTATATTCTAGTCTTGCTTCTTCAAACTCATCTAAATATACTTGCTTAACATCATTCACAATATCATTTGTCCCATAAATTGTTCTAATTAACTCTCTTTGATTATCATAATCTCTTAAGTTGTGTTTATTAACATCAGATAAATCTTTTGCATTTTGAATTGCATTATTAGATAGAGAAGTAGTACCAGATACATTTCCTTTTGCAACTTTCTTTGCTAATTTACTTTTGTTTTTATCACTACCCAAGTGAAAAGAATATGCCAATTCTTGCTCCATAAAAGCACCTCCTTTGAATTTTCTTCGTAGCGAGGACTTTGGCTTTGCCATAAGTCCTACCCCCCTATGAGTTATGACGTACCATCATAACTCGGGGGCTCTGCGAGGCAATAAAATTTATTTTGTGCAAATAAATTTTATTTAAATTAACTATCGCCACTTTCATTTTTACTTTGTAAAAACAAAACGTGCCACGTTAATTTGTTGTTTCAGCATTTTCTTCGCAGAATTTTACTGGCTTAACACCTACTGAAATAGGAGTAGTATCTTTTGTATAAATTACACTATCATTAGTTTCATCTGGGATATAATCAAATGCTGTATCAATTTCTTGCATTTGAAATTTATCTTCTTCGTTAATATAGATTATTCCAAATTTATAAGTTTCCATTTTATTATCTGGATCTAATTTATAATAATCCTCTAAAGGAAACACTCTAACAATAGCACTATTATCTTCAACAAAGTTAAAGTAAAACATTTGCTTTTGCACATAGTATGTTGCCTCTGTAAAATGCACATCATAGTATTGTTGTAACCTCATTATTATTTCACCAACTTCTTCCTCTGGCAAATAGTTGCTAAATCTAACTCTTCCTAATACATTACCTAATATCATAGGCTTTGTAGTATCGATATATCCTTTATCAAATAACTCTTGACAAGGTTTACAAATAGATTCTCTAAAATTAATTTGCTTTACTGCTATTACTGTACCTATAATAGCTAATTCAATATCTTCAACATATCTCATTATTAAATCAGCTTGTTCTTCTCGTGTATAATCTTTCCAAGTTTTAGTTCTTTCTTGATATTCTTTATTTAGCTTAATCTTATTGATAAAATAAATATCTCTTTTTAGTAAAATATCTTTTGGTGTAAATTTTAATTCTTCTACACAATCAGTAGTATCTAATTTGTTTTCAAGTTCTGTAATAGCATTTTCAACTATTTTCTTTTCTTCATTATATCCTTTAATTCAAAAACACCATTGATATAGGCTTTTTTAATTCTTTCTAATTTGTTTTTCTGATTATTTATTTCTTTTTCTAGTTGTTCTTTAGGTTCATCAAATTTTTGCTTTATCATAGGCAAGAAAAATTGATTTACAACAGAGTCATATTCGGTTAATTCATCTATAAATTGTTCAAAATACTCATTTATTACATTTTCTTTAAACTGAACTTTACAATCATTACAATAATAGTAAAAGTATGTCTTACCATTTTTCTTTGTAGTAGCCTTACCACCTAAAATACGATTACATTTAGGACATTGTAGTTTTGCAAATATAGATATGTCAATGTTCTTTGATAACTTCTCGAGTTTTTCTTTTT
>CAKPRW010000020.1 GCA_934183045.1 uncultured Clostridia bacterium | reverse complement strand
ATCTAGCTTCTATCTCAACATCTTCTAATTTTTCTTGCTGTTCTTCATTTTCTTCTAATTCATCTATATTCTCATGGTCTTTATCCTGCTTTAAATTTATAATATTAATTTCTGTTTTTAAATTTTGTTCTATTGAAGAATAATTCGCTCCTAAATTCAAATATTCTTCATCATCATATTCAATGTCCCCTAATAAGTTACTCATAATGTCTTGAAAAATTAAATTAGTAAAGTCTAATACATTTTTTCTACTTCTAAAGTTTTTAAATAATTTTATTTTTAAATCATCATTTTCTTTTTTGTTTTCTTTTGTTTTATATGTTTCATATTTGCTTAAAAATAGTTCTGGCATTGCTTGTCTAAATTTATATATACTTTGTTTTACATCCCCTACCATAAAAATATTATTTTCTTTTGATACTGCCTTTAAAATATATTCTTGAACTAAATTACTGTCTTGATATTCATCAATTGCTATTTCACTATATTTTTGTTTGTATTTATTAGCAACCTCTGTAGGCTCTATTTTTCCATCTTTATCCTTCAATAAAATTTTTAACGCAAAATGTTCTATATCATTAAAATCAACTATATTTTTTTCTCTTTTTCTTTTTGAAAATTCATCTTGGAATTCTAATATTATCTTTTGTAGTTTTTTCAAAATTTGGTACATATCTTGTATATCTTGCATTGCTTCTTCTGAATCACAAATTAGTATTTTGTCTAATATTTTATTTAATTTTTTCTTAACATCATCACGAATCGCTTTCGCTTCTTCTTTTATTTCTGATTCTATTTTCTTTCTTGGCCATGTTACAAAACTTATATTTTGACTTATTTCATATGCTTTATCCCAATTATCTAAATTCTTTCTTAAAGTTTCTAATGCATCTATATCATTTCTAATCGTTTGTTGAAATTTATCTAATTCAGGATCATATGATAAGCTTTCCTCAATATCTTGAAGTGTTGTAATATCGTCAATTAATTCTTCTTCTATTTCTTTTAATAATTCTTCTCCCCATATTGTTACACTAAAATCTTGTTGGTTTATGTTTTCTTTTTGAATGTTACTATTTTTTATATTAAACATTTCAATTTTTTCATCTAGCCATTTTTCTGGAAAAGGGTTACTTTGTATGTAATTATAAATTTTTAAAATAATCTCTTTTAATGGCGTATCATCTTTATAACTGGTGTATGTATTAATTAGTTTATTGAAATCTTCATTTTCTTCTTCATATTTTTTTTCAAATAATTCTTCAATAACCTCTTGTTTTAGTAATTCTATTTCTGTTATATCCCCTATTCTGAAATTTGGCGATACATTATCTAATTCATAAAAATGATTTCTTACGACTTCCAAACAAAATGAGTCTATTGTACATATACTTGCTTTATTTAGCAATGTTATTTGCCTTTGCAGATTTTGATTTTCTGGATCTTCTTCTAATTTTTTATAAATTGCATCTAAGACTCTTTCTCTCATTTCAGAAGCTGCAGCATTAGTAAAAGTAACAACAAGTAATTTATCTATATCAATATTGTCATTAATGATCTTATTAATGATTCTTTCAACAAGTACAGCAGTTTTTCCACTACCTGCAGCAGCGGCAACCAAAATGTTCGAACCATTTTCTTTTATTGCTTGTTCTTGTTCATTTGTCCATTTCATAAAAATTTCTCCTATTCGCTTATTTTATCTACTATTATTATTTTATATTCTCTTATATTTTTACTATAAATTCTTTATTATAATATCATAGGTATATATTTTTCTCAATTGATTTTTAAAATTCATATTACTAACTATTTTTATTTATAGACTTTTATATTTCTATATGCTAAAATTTACTATAGTAAAAAAATTGCCAAAAAGACCCGGCCCTTTTGGCAACTTTTGGCAGTTTTGACAAAAGGAGTTTTTGATATGAAGAGATATGAACCTAAGATAAGTGTTGGTTTGACTGATGAACAGGTTAATGAAAGAGTTGATGATGGTTTTGTTAATTATGATTCTTCTTTGCCTACTAAGTCTGTTAAACAAATTTTGTTTGAGAATTTTTTTACTTTGTTTAATTTTTTGAATTTGATTTTTGCTTTTGCTATTTTTGCTGTGGGCTCTTACAGAAATATGTTGTTTTTACTAATCGTTGTTATTAATACTGCAATTAGTACAATTCAAGAAGTTCATTCTAAGCGAGTTATAGATAAGTTGTCTATTATGTCAAGTACTAAGGCAAAGGTTATAAGAAATGGTAATAAGATACAAATTGATGTTAATGA
The DNA here is from genome assembly GCA_934183045.1 of uncultured Clostridia bacterium. GTDB lineage: Bacteria > Bacillota > Clostridia > TANB77 > CAG-508 > CAG-269. The sequence continues at coordinate 18,673 of CAKPRW010000020.1, read as the reverse complement.
TATTGTTTTGGATGATTTGGTAGAATTTTCTACTGGAAGTCAAGTAATGACTGATTCTATTATTAGGTCTGGTACTGTATTAGTTAATGAATCTTGTATTACAGGGGAATCTGATAGCATTACTAAAAATCCTGGCGATATGGTTTTGTCTGGTAGTTTTGTTATTAGTGGCAAGTGTATCGCACAAGTAGAACATATTGGCAATGATAATTATACTGCACAAATTTCTAATGGTGCAAAACTTATTAAGAAAACTAAGTCTGAAATTATGACTTCTTTAAATAAAATTATTAGATTTTTAACTTTTGCTATTGTTCCAATTGGTATTGCACTATTTTATAGCCAACTTCATTTAGATGGTGCAACATTTAATGAAGCTGTTGTTCAAACTGTTGCTGCATTAATTGGTATGATACCAGAGGGTCTAGTTCTTTTAACAAGTACTGTATTAGCTGTAAGTGTTACTCGTCTATCTAAATCAAAAGTTTTGGTTCAGGATCTATACTGTATTGAAACATTAGCAAGAGTTGATACTTTATGTCTGGATAAAACCGGAACTTTGACAGAAGGCTCTATGGAAGTAAAAGATTATTTTTCTATTAATAAAAATAAAAAAGATATGGAAAATATTTTAGCAAATATTGCTAAATTTTCAGAAGATGAAAATGCTACAATTATGGCAATTAAAGATAAATTCAATAATATGATAGCAGAAGAATTTACTCCAAATAAAAAAGTAGCTTTTTCTTCTGAAACTAAATGGTCTGGTATTAATTTCAAAGATGTTGGTACTTATGTTATAGGAGCTCCAGAATTTGTTTTAAGAGAAGATTTTGAAAAATATAAAGATAAAATTGAAAAATATTCAAAAGATTATCGTGTATTAATTTTAGTACATAGTGAAAGCAATTTTAATGATAAAAATAATTTACCACAGAATATTGAAGTAATAGGTTTTGTACTAATATTAGACAAAATCAGAAAAGAAGCTTCTAATACTATTAAATATTTTTATAGACAAAATGTAGACATTAAAATAATTTCTGGAGATAATCCAATTACTGTTTCTAAGATTGCAAGAAGAGTTGGAATTAAAAATTCTGAAAAGTATTTTGATATGTCCAAACTAGATGATAATACAAAAATTAAAGATATAGCTTTAAATTACTGTATTTTTGGTAGGGTTTCCCCTATACAGAAAAAAGAATTAATAAAAACTTTACAAGAAAATGGCAAGACTGTTGCAATGACAGGTGATGGAGTTAATGATGTATTAGCATTAAAAGAAGCTGACTGTAGTATAGCAATGGCAAATGGTAGTGATGCCACAAAAAATATTTCAAAACTTGTACTACTTGATTCTAATTTTTCTTCTATGCCTAAAATAGTAGCAGAAGGAAGACGAACAATTAATAACATTCAAAGATCAGCTTCGTTATTTTTAGTAAAAACAATTTACTCTTCACTACTTGCTTTAATCTTTTTGTTTATGAAAGAAGATTATCCATTTGTCCCTATTCAATTGAGTTTAATAAGTGTAGTAACAATTGGTATTCCTTCTTTTATGCTAGCATTAGAACCAAATAGAGAAAGAATTAAAGGCAATTTTTTACAAAATATTGTTTCGAAAGCACTACCTACCGGACTTACCGCTGTTATTAATATATTCTCACTAACTTTACTAAAAAAATATAATATTATTCCAAATGAATATTTTTCTAGTTTATGTGTAATATCTACTGGTATTTGCGGATTAATGCTATTACTTACATTTATCCCATCTAGAAAAAGTGAAGATACTAAATTGCCTATATCTATATACAGATTAATCCTTACGATAGCAATGATAATTTTATTTATTATTGGCTTGACTGTATTTGGATTTTTCTTTAATATAATTTCTTTGTCAAATATTTTACCAATTATCATTAGGATCTTGGTTATTTCCGCAATTAATTTTACAATATTAAACTGGTTATTTAAGAAACTTTAATATAAAAAAGACTAACTATTCTAAAATGTTATTTTTAGAAGTTAGTCTTTTTATTTGTATTATGTTTGTAAATTATTATGATTTTTTTAATTTTGGCAATCTTTTAAAATCATTCTAAATATTTCTAAATGTGTCGTTTCATCTAAAATAATTCTGTCATATACTCTTCTTAAATACATATTATTTGTGTATCTCATTAATTGTCTATAACCCATTATAGCATTTTCTTCTGAAACCACATTAATTTTCATCATTTCTTTTATATTTTTCGCTTTATACTGAACATTGCCAGCATTCCAATCTTTTTTATTAGAATCTTTGAAATATGGTTTTTCTCCTAAATTCACTAGAATTTCTCCTAATATATCTATATGATGCATTTCTTCAATTGCTATGTTGACCAAAATTTTACTAATATCTTCTTTATCTTTTAAATCTATATGTTCATAAATATATTGTGTGATAGCTGTTAATTCTCCCTCTTTCCCGGCAAAACTCTCATATATTAAATTAGCATATCCCTTATTTGGATATAAATTAGGAATTTGTGGATACGGAACTTTTTTATTTCTTAATAACATCTGATTTAATTCCTCATATTTTATCATACTAAAAACACCTCTTAATTATTTTATGAAGTTTTTTCCCTAATTGATACTCTAATATTAATTTATAATACAATTAAAAATATGTGCCATATACTATTGAAGTTTTATTTATTTTTCTATATAATAACAATTGATATTTTAACTTAGGAGAAGATTTTATGGAACATTGGAGCGTAGAGGATTATAAAAATTTTACAAACGGAACTAAGAAAAAAAGTAAGTATAGAGCTAATAAAGTATCTATTGATGGACATACTTTTGATAGTCAAAAAGAAGCAGATTATTATTGTGAATTAAAATTAAGATTACAAGCACAAGAAATTAATGGTTTTTGTTTACAACCAATATTTATTTTAGCACCTGGTCTAAAATATAAAGCTGATTTTATTGTATTCAACAAAGATAATTCTACAGAAGTTATTGATGTAAAAGGATTTAAGACAAAAGAATATATTGCTAAGAAAAAAGTATTTGAAGATAAATATAATCTAAAAATAAAGGAAATTGAATAATAACATTCAATTTCCTTTTTAACTACTTATTTAAAATTATCTTCATTTCTTCATTTCTTTTTACTTTCTTAGTTGTTGTTTTTATTAATTCTTTATCTGTTAGAATCATGTTTTTAATATATTTATAAGGAGGAAATGTTTTGTTTATTTCTTTAATTTGCTCCCAAATTATTTTTTCTAATTCCTCTTTTGAAACATTTGGATATTTATTTTTTGCCACATCCTTATTATATACTATTTTAACAGAAAGTTTTACATCATTTTTATTACTTTCATTTGGCATACCAAACACCATACACTCGTCTACAATGTCAAGCCTGTTGATCAGTATTTCTAATTCTTCTGGAAATACCTTTTTACCATTTTTTAATACTATCATATCTTTTTTTCTTCCAGTAATAAATAGATATCCATTTTTATCTTTATATCCTAAATCACCTGTATAAAACCATCCATCTTTTAATACTGCTTTTGTCGCTTCTTCATTTTCATAATATCCAAGCATTACATTTGGACCTTTTACCTTTAATTCCCCTATTCCCTTTTCGTCTTTATTGTCAAACTCAATTTCTACATTAGGCATAGGAATTCCTATTGATCCATATTTTTTTATTTGATAATTCTCAGCTGATATAACTGGTGATGTCTCTGTTAGTCCATATCCCTGAACTAATTCTATTCCTAATTGATTAAAACCTTTAGAAACTTTTTTATCTAGAGGTGCTCCTCCTGATATAACAAATCTCATATGTCCACCTAGTTCATCTAATATTTGTTTAAACATTATTTTTCGTATATCAATATGAAATTTCAATAATATATTACTTATTACTTTTGCAATATTTACTACTGTTGTCTTTCCCTTTTTTTCTATGCCTTTTTCTACTTTTTTATATATTGCCTCTACTAATAATGGAACTCCTACAAAAACTGATACTTTATATTCTTTTAAATTTTGTGCCACATATCTTAATCCATCTGGAAATGCTGTTGACAATCCATATGCAAGCATTACAATCATTTCTGTTGAACCAAAAATATGATGAAATGGTAAAAATGCTAAATTAACATCTGTTTCATAAAATTTTTCAACTAATTGCATTGCATATACATTTGAAGCTATGTTATTTTGTGAAAGCATTACAGCTTTTGATTTAGAAGTTGTTCCAGATGTAAATAGTAAAATATTCATTTTGTATGAATCTATTTCTGTATCTACATATCTTTTATCTCCATTTTCTATCATTTCATATCCATCTTTTACTAATGTTTGTATATCTAAATAATTATCTAACTGACTCATACAAATGTATTCTTTTAGGTTCGAATTGTTTCTTTTTTGTATTTCTTCTATATTGTCCTTATATTTTTCATCAAAAACTACTACATCTGCCTTACTTCTAACTAAGCAACTTTCTAATTCATCAACTTGTAATTCTTTATCTAATGGAATTGATACCATACCACCTAAAAGATTAGATAGATGAGTTAAAACCCATTCGTATCTATTTCTTCCAACTATTGCTACTCTTTTATTTTTTAATCCTAAATCATAAAACTTAGTTCCCAAAGCATTTATATCATTTAATAAATTTTTATAACTTATATTTTTATAATTTACTTCTTTATCCTTTTTTTCTTTTAGAATAAAAGCCGTATTATTGGCGTATTTTTCTGCCGAATTATATATTATTTCCTTAACATTTTCAAATTCTGTAGCTTCAAGATATTTCATTTTTTTCATATCAATAACCCCTTATCTAGTATTCGATACTAGATTATCACATGTAGTATGATGTGTCAAGCAGTTGACTACCCCTTCTAAAAATGTTATTATAATATATATTACTATTTTCTAATAGTATATAAAACTAAATTTAAGTATATCAATAATTTTTAATTATAAATGTTAAATAACTAATTTGGAGTGATTTTATGAATGTTAAATTAGATGTTTCAGAAGAAATAGAAAATTTTCATCTACCAAGATGGAATGAATTACCAAATATAGATCTATATTTAGATCAAGTAGTTTGTTTGTTAGAAAATTACTTATCTGATTATATAAAAGATGATGATGAAAAAAGCGATAATTTCATAACCAAAAGTATGATTAACAATTATGTAAAGCATAATGTTATAAAACCACCTATTAATAAAAAATATAATAAAGAACATTTAGCATATCTTTTTGTTATTTTTATATTGAAACAAGTTTATAGCATTGAAGACATAAAAAAATTGATTAATCTTGCAATTCATACATCACCAGCTCATCAATCATATGATTTATTTTGTTCTGAACTTGAAAAAGCAATTAAGCTTACTTTTGTGGGTGAAAATTATTTTGATAATAATCTTACAAATGAACAATATATTTTAAGGAATGTTGTTCAATCTTTTGCAAATAAACTTTATGTAAAAAAAGTTTATTTAAAAAAATAAATTTTAATATAAAAACAGAGTAAAATGTTACTTAGTTTACAATTTACTCTGTTTTTTATATATTTTTTGTATTCGAAAGCATTATTCAACGCTTTTTAAACTTGAAATCATATCTATTTTTTTCAAAGAAAAATATGTTGCAATATTAACTATAATTGTAAATATTACAGTTATTACTACTGCATATACATAGCTAATTGGTTCTATTGTTTTTGTAAAACGCAATATGTTAATCTCACATGTTCCCATAATATAGTAATTTAAGAAATATCCTGCAAATAGTCCTAAAATAATACCAATAATTGTTAAAATCACAGTTTCTCTTGTTACATAACTATATACTTCTTTGTCATAAAATCCTAACACTTTAATTGTAGCTAGTTCTCGAACTCTCTCGCTAATATTTACATTTGATAGATTATATAAAACAACAAAAGCCAATAATCCTGCTGATATAATTAGTACAATTACTACATAATTTAGTAAACTCATCATGTTATCAATCGTTTCTATTGTAGATGATACATTCATTATTGACGCAACTTCACTTTGGTTCATAATTTCTGTCGCTAAAGCATCTTGTTCTTCATCATTTAAGTTAATATTTTTAGTCAGTATTACATTAGTTTCATATTTTTGATTATAAAGTTTTTCATATGTTTCCTTTGACATATACACATAATGTGATACATAGTTTTCTACTATATTTGAAATAGTAACTTCTATTTCTTTTTCATCACTATCTTTTAAAATAATGTTATCTCCCTGTTTTACTCCTAATAACTGAGCAGCTTTATCTGTTAAGCAAATTTGATTGTCTTCTAATTTTACCTTTTCTTTTGTTTTTATATCATTTATATTAATAATTTCGTCTAAAGCATTTTCATCTTTTGGAATAATAATCTGCACTTCTTCCTCGTTTTCTTCTTTAATTGCTGTGTTTGAAAGCATTTGAGTTTCTGCTGTTTTCTCAATCTCAGTCCTTTCTTGTAGTTTTGAAATATATTCATTTTTTTGTGAATCATCCAAGCCGTTCTTTAAATTAATTTGCATATCATAACAAAAAACATTTCCAAATTGATTAGGTAATATCTTCTTTACAGAATCTTTTACTCCAAATCCAGTAAGAATTAATGCTGTACATCCTAATATTCCTATGATCGTCATGAAAAATCTTTTTTTATAACGGAATATATTTCTAACTGTTACTTTATGACTAAAATTAAGTCGCTTCCATATAAAATGTATTCTTTCTAAAAATACTCTATTTCCCATTTTTGGTGCTTTAGGTCTCATTAGTGTCGCCGGAGTATTTACTAATTCTTTCAAAACAGTATATACTGTTGCTCCAATGATACAAAGGCTCATTAATAATAATCCCATTCCACCATATTTCATATTAAAATCTATAGAAATATTATCTGTTATTTGATACATCATTCCATACATGGCCCAAATAATTTTCGGTAGGATTATAAAACCTATACACATTCCAAATATTCCACCTATGATACATGCCAAACTTGCATATATTATATATTTACCTGTAATTTGTAGTTTGTTATATCCTAACGCTTTTAAAGTTCCTATTTGCATTCTTTGTTCTTCAACCATTCTCGTCATTGATGTTAATGATATTAGTGCTGCTACGATAAAAAATACTACTGGGAAAACTTTACCTATATTTTCTATCGCATTTGAATCTTGTATAAAACTAACATATCCTGCATTTGAATTTCTATCTAAAATATACCATTTAGGATTTTTTATTTCTGTTATTTTTTCTCTTGCATTAACTAATTCTTTTTCTGCACTTGCTATTTTTTCTTCAAATTCTTGTTTATTTTTATTAAGTTCTTGTTCTCCTTTTGTTATCTCTTGCTTTGACTGTTCTAATTGTACTTTTGCATTTTGTATTTTTGCATATGCTACTTTTTTACTTTGATTGTATTGTGTTTCTTTTTGTGTAATTTGTTTTTTGGCATTTTGTATCTGTATTTTTCCATTTTCTATTTCTTTTTTTCCAGTGCTTATTCCTGTTTCTATTGTAGTAATTCCCACAGTTATTTCTTGTTTATTTTTTTCTAAATTTTGAATTTGTTTTTTTAATTCTATTTGTTGGTTCTCATATTCCTTTTTTTGTTCGTCTTCAATTGTTTGATCTTTTAATAATTGATCAATTGACTGACTTTTTGATTGCAACTGATCAATACCTTTATTTAGTTGTTCTAGATTTACTTGCAATTTTTGTTTTTGCATTTCTAGTTCTTTAAATTTACTATTTGCCTCTTGTTCTTTGTTTTTTAATTCGCTTTCATTTGTATTTATTTGTTCTTTTGCTTTATCTAATGCCAGTTTAGCATTCGCAAATTCTATATCTGCTTTTCTATTATTTTTATTTATCTCTTCTTCCGCAGTTTTTATTTTCTGTTTTCCGTCTTCTATCTGTTTTTCTGCATCTGCTATTTTACTTTCTGCACTTTGTTTTTCATTATTAAATTCTTTTTCTGCCTCTTGTACTTTTTTACTTGCTATGTCTACTAATTGATCGTGTCTTGCATTTTCCCTCTTAGTTTTTATTTGTTCTATACTTTGTTTTACATTTTCTATATGTTTTTCATATTCATCACTTGATGTTGTTAAGTTTTCTGCATTTTTTACTTTAATATATAAACTTGTATAAATGCTATTTGCATTAATATTTTCTTCAGACATATATATATAATAATTGACTTTTCCTGCTCCTAATTTGCTATTTCCTCTATCTCTAGAAATATACAGTGGACTTTTAACTGTTCCTACGATTTTTAATTCATTATCTTTTAAATATTTTACATTTTCACCTTCGTCATTAGTACTATCTTCTATATCTACTTTTATAGTATCTCCTATTACTTTATTGTTTAGTTTTAAAAAACTCTCTTCAACCACACATTCATTTTGGCTTTCCGGAAGTTTTCCTTGTTTTAATATTGGTTCATTTAGATCTTCTAATGATATTATTTTAGTAACAATTTCTTTATTATCTATTTTCACAATTCCATCTGTTTCAAAACTACCTTTTACTTCTTCTATATCTTGATTTTCTTGTAATTCTTTTAAATCATCTCCGTGTTAATCCTAATGTTGATAATATCTGAATATCATATACATTTTGATTATCATAATATTTATCTATTGTATCTACCATATCAGGAGCTGTAGCTCTAATACCAGCAAAAAATCCAACTCCTAAAAAGGCCATTAATAAAATAGATAAAAATCTTTTATATGTATTTTTTATTTCTTTTATACTGTCTTTCAATAAAGCTTTTTTCATTTATATATATTCCTTTCTTTTTGTTATTCTATATCAATTACCATTCTATTTCTTCTATTGGCATCGGATTTGAATTTAATTCGATTTTTTCTGCTGTTCCATTTTTAAAATAAATTACTTTATCTGCCATTGGAGCTATTGCAGTGTTATGTGTAATAATCAAAACTGTCATATTTTCTTTTCTAGCTGTATCTTGTAGTAATTTCAAAATCTGTTTACCTGTTTTATAATCTAATGCTCCTGTTGGTTCATCACACAATAATAATTTAGGATTTTTAGCAATTGCCCTTGCTATTGCTACTCTTTGTTGTTCTCCTCCTGACAATTGTGATGGAAAATTATTTTTTCTGTCTATTAGTCCCACTTTTTCTATTACAGTTTCTGAATCTAATGAATTCTTGCATATCTGTGTTGCCAATTCTACATTTTCTTTTGCAGTTAAATTTTGTACTAGATTATAGAATTGAAACACGAATCCAATATCTTCTCTTCTATATTTAATTAGTTCTTTTCCCTTTAATGCTGTTATTTGTTTTTGATCTACTACAACTTTTCCAGATGTCGCTGTATCCATTCCTCCTAATATATTAAGAGTTGTTGTTTTCCCCGCTCCTGATGGTCCCACTATAACAACTAGTTCTCCCTTTTCAATCTCAAAATTAGTATTGTCTAATGCTTTTATTGTTACTTCTCCCATTTTATATTCTTTATTTACATTTTCAAATTTTATATATGACATTTTATCACTCCTTATCTTTAAAAAGATATTATCATATTTTTTGTTAAATTCAATGATTTTTTATAAGATTTTTATATATTTTTTACTATTTATGATATAATACAAAGGAATCATACAAAGGAGACTAAATTATGAATATAGAAAATAAAATAATTTTAGAAATAATGAAGAAATATGTAGAAAATGATATGATACCAGATAATCAAAATACAATCAACTCTTTTCTAGCAATAGCTAAATCTAAGAAACTAACTCCTGATGAACGAACAAACTACCAAGCTGTATATACAAAATTTGAAAGTTTGCTTGCCAAAAAAGCTAAAAGCAATACTCAAGAAAAAGAACAAAGTAACACTCAACCAAAACGTAACATGGTCGCTCCTAGAGTAGATATTTACAGTCCTCAAACTATTGTTGTTAGTGATCTACACGGTGATATGAACAAATGGAATATTATTAAAGAGAAATTAAAAATATATCCAAATTATAAATTTATAATAGAAGGCGATGCCATGGATAAAGGTGCTTTTGGCATTGATATTTTACTTGAAATAAAAGAATTATCAGATTTAGGCAGAGTTAAATATCTACCTGGAAATCATGATACATTTACATATAACTATTTTAAATCTAAAGGTACACCTCATACAGAAGTTTACAACAGTGCACTTAAACATTTGCAACATAACGGAGGACAATCAACAATAGATTGCTTAGAAAATTTCGATACAGTTTTACAATCCGCACTTGAGAATGGAAGAATTCATAAATTAATATCTAAAGAAGCTTTAATGGAATGGTTAGGTAAGCAACCTATTCAAACTATCATAAAAGAAAATAATGTAAATTATGCTCTTGCACATGCTATGTTTGATACTAAACTTTATAATAAAGATCCATATTTCAACATGGAAAAAGCCTATGCTCTACAAACCAAAAGCTATTTAGTTCCTGAAGAGTTTGATACTTTAAATAGATTTTATACTTGTATGTGGTATAGAGAAAACGATCCTAAAACACACTTTGCAGAATTCTATTGGCCTCAAGATCATATTGTTGTAGTCGGACATACAACACAGCAACAAGTTAATATACAAGAAATAAATGGAGACCCTAGAAAACAAATTATATATGTAGATTGCCATGCTGGAAATTTTCAAGGTTATAATTTAACAACACTTAAACATGTTTCATTAGAACAATCTAAAAATAATGAAGAAAAAAGCAAACAAAATCCAAATAGATAAAATTACTTTATTTTATATAAAATATTTCAGAGGAAACACATTGTGTCCCCTCTGTTTTTTAATACCAACTATTACATACGCATCTTCTTAACTCACTATGATATCATTCTGTGAGTTACTTAGTAACGCAACATTTTGTATGTATTGATTACATCTGTAAGCCGTCGTTGTTATAGACCGATCTCGCAATCCTCTTTTTACTACTTCCAGATTAAATCTTCTCAATTTTTCATTGAGTTCTTTATTGTTTTCAAATATCACACCAAAATTTGGTTTCAAATAAATGCCTAAGAAAGTATTTATGCATTTCTTTTTAGCTTCGAATTTTTCTTCTTCGCTAAAGCCAACATCTCGATTTAAAATAGACTTATTAGTTAAAACTAATTTGGCTCTTCCCAAGTATGGCATTTCTACTTCATCCTCTAGTTTGATGGCAAAACCTGCTGATGAAATAAATACTTCATTATCAAGATTGTTAGCATACAAATCAATCATCTGACCTAATATCTCGCCAAGATTAGTAATGCCCTTGAAACAATCTTCATTAGATAATATCTCATCTAATAAAAGATCAGAAGTTTCTTCCTCTGCTTCCCGTCTTGTATTTTCCATAACCCATTCGATCGGTTTAGCACCTTTAGCAGTATTTAAAGGTAAAAACATCAAATATTTGCCATCCTTTAAGAAATATTGTTTCTTAATAACTTCATTGTCAATAGTAGCATTTTCATATACTATTTCGGGAATGTACTCAATTTTGCTTTGTTTTGCAAATGTTTCTGCTGTCAGTTGCCTGTATTCCAATTTTTTCTTTACAATACTGTCTATTTCTTGTAATCTTGGAACATACATACTGTACGCAATATTAATTGCAAAAATAACTGTAACAATGAATAATGTAACAAGTAAATAGATACTTTCGTACCTGAATGTGTATCCATTAATAGGAATAGATGTTGTTACAACGAGAAACATAATTGCAATAGCAATATGCGCTTCCCGCCATATTGCGGGTATGTTCTTGTGCGCTATTAAAACTATGATAATTCTTATCAAACTAATAAAAATGCACAAAATTGCTAATACTTCGGCTACATAGAAACTGTTGACTGTTGATATCATATCAATCCCTCCTGTCTAAAATCTTTACTTTGTTGCTGTGTTGTCTTTTACCTTTATGATTAACCTGTGTATTGTCAAAACAGGAATTAAAAAATAACTATCCCTTCTATTATAGCACATTTTACATAACATTTCAATTTAGTGCATTTTATTATTTTATATTTATATATTTTTATCCTTCTTGGATTTCAAATTGACTATTATATAAGTCTGCATAAAAACCATTTTTAGCAAGTAACTCATCATGAGTACCTTGTTCTACAATATCTCCATGATTTATAACTAAAATTAGATCTGCATTTTTTATTGTTGATAATCTATGAGCAATAATAAAGCTTGTTCTTCCTTTCATTAAATTATCCATAGCCTTTTGAATTTGTATTTCAGTTCTTGTATCAATTGAACTTGTCGCTTCGTCTAAAATTAGTATTTTAGGATCTGTCAAAATAACTCTAGCAATAGTAAGTAATTGTTTTTGGCCAGCTGAAACATTACTTGATTCTTCATTTAATATAGAATTATATCCATTTGGCAATGTCTTTATAAAATGATGAACATGTGCTGCTTTTGCAGCTTGAATTACATCATCATCAGTAGCATCTTCTTTTCCATATTTTATATTATCTTTTACAGTTCCAGCAAATAACCATGTATCTTGTAGAACCATTCCAAACATTTTTCTTAGTTGACCTCTTTCAAAATCTTTTATGTTATGGCCATCTACAAGAATTTCTCCACTATTTACATCATAAAATCTCATAAGAAGTTTTACCATTGTTGTCTTTCCAGCTCCTGTTGGACCCACAATAGCTATTTTTTGTCCTTCCTTTACTTTCGCACTAAAGTCATTTATTACTATTTTGTCCTCATCATATCCAAATTTTACGTTTTTGAATTCTACATTTCCCTCTAGTTTTTCTATATTTATATTTCCTTTTGATGTTTCTATTTCTTCTGGTTCTTCTAAAAATTCAAATACTCTTTCTGAAGCTGCAATCATTGTTTGAATTTGTCCTGAAATTTGTGCTATTTGCGCTATTGGTTGTGTAAATTGTTTGTTATAACTTATAAAACTTTGTATGTCTCCTACAGCAATTTTACCTTGTATTACAAAATATCCTCCAGTAATTGCAACAGCTACATAGCCAATGTTTCCTAAGAAATTCATCAACGGATGCATTAAACCTGATAAAAATTGAGATTTCCATGCTGATTTTTCAAGTTCAATGTTTGCTTTATTAAAATTATCAACTGCTTTTTCTTCACCATTAAACGCTTTTACAACAGTTAAACCTCCATATATTTCTTCAACTTGACCATTTACATGTCCCAAATAGTCTTGTTGCCTCTTGAAATATTTTTGTGATTTTTTTGCAATAATTCCTACTATTACAGCTGATATTGGTAAAATTAAAAGTGATATTAATGTCATCTGCCAATTTATTGAAAACATCATTATTAGTATACCAATTATTGTACATATAGAAGTTATTATTTGTGTTACACTTTGGCTTAAATTCATTCCTAATGTATCTATGTCATTAGTAATTATAGAAAGCACTTCTCCATTAGTTTTTTTGTCAAAATACTTCATTGGTAATTTGTTTATTTTTATTGATAAATCTTGTCTTAATTTATATGCAACATTTTGAGATACTCCAGACATTATATACCCTTGTATAAATGAACATATTGAACTTATTACATATAAGCTTAATACTGTAAGTAAAATTTGTCCTAATTTTTCAAAGTTAATACCTGTTCCCCCAGATATTTTACTCATAATACCATTATATATTTCTGTTGTCGCATTTCCTAAAACTTTAGGTCCCACTATTGTAAAAACTGTACTTGCTACTGCAAATATAAATACTATTAAAAGCTTTATTTTATATTTTGATAAATAACCTTTTATCAATTTTTTAGTCGTTCCTTTAAAATCTTTTGGTTTTACTATACCGGATTTACCACCTGGTCCCGGTCCTCCCATTGGTCCTGGCATTATTTATCACCTCCCAATTCTTCTTCTGATAATTGTGATAAGGCAATTTGTCTATATACTTCGTTGTTTTTCATTAATTCTTCATGAGTTCCTTTTCCTACTACTTTACCTTCTTCTAAAACTACTATTTGATCTGCATTTAAAATAGTGCTTATTCTTTGTGCTACTATTATTACAGTCTTATCCTTTGTTTTTGATGATAATGCTTCTCTTAGTTTACTATCTGTTTTAAAATCCAAAGCTGAAAAACTGTCATCAAATATGAATATTTCCGGATCTTTTGCTATTGCTCTAGCTATTGAAAGTCTCTGTTTTTGACCTCCAGACACATTGCTTCCACCTTGTGCTATAGGTGATTTATATTTTTTATCTTTAGCTTCAACAAATTCAATAGCTTGGGCAATTTCAGCTGCTTCTTTCATTTTTTGATCATCTATATTTTCATTTGAATATTTTATATTTGATTCTATTGTACCTGAAAATAGTATTCCTTTTTGTGGAACAAATCCTATAATATCCCTTAAATCTTTTTGTGATAAATCTTTTACATTAACCCCATCTATTCTAAGTTCTCCTCCTGTTACATCATAGAATCTAGGAATTAAATTCACTATAGTAGATTTTCCACTACCAGTACTACCTATTATAGCTGTTGTTTTACCCGGCTCTGCTGTAAAGTTTATATCTTCTAGAATTTCTGTATCTGCATCTGGATATCTGAAAGATACATTTTTAAATTCTACCAATCCTTTCTTATTAGCATCTAATTTTTTAATTTGCTTTTTATCTTTTATACTTGGTTCTGTTTCTATTACTTCCATTATACGTTTAGCAGAAACTGAAGCTCTTGGTAACATGATTGACATAGCTGAAATCATTAAGAATGATATTACAATTTGCATCATATATTGGATAAATGCCATCATATCTCCGACTTGCATTGTTCCATTGTCAACGCCTTTTCCTCCAACCCAAATTACTAATACTGACATACCATTCATTATTAACATCATCATAGGCATCATTATAGACATCATTCTGTTAACAAAAATATTTACTTTATTTAAAATTGTATTTGCATTATCAAATCTTTCTTCTTCTGATTTTTCTTTATTAAAAGCTCTAATAACAGGCAATCCTGTTAATATTTCTCTTGATACTTGGTTTAATTTATCTACTAAACTTTGTAATTTACTGAATTTTGGCATTACTATTGCAAACAAAGTTCCAACTATTAATAATATTAAGAATATCGCTAATCCTATTATCCATGCCATTGAACTATCTGTAGTAAATACTTTAATTAATCCACCTATCGCAATTATTGGCGCATAAACTAAAACTCTAAATAACATTGTCATTAATTGTTGTATTTGTTGAATATCATTGGTACTTCTTGTAATTAATGAAGCTGTTGAAAAATTAGTAAATTCTGCATTTGAAAATGTAAGTACTTTTCTAAATACTTTTTCTCTTAAGGTTCTTCCAAGTTTAGCTGCAACTTGAGATGATAAAAGCATTATCATTACTGCTGATATCATACTAACTAATGCTACTCCTAACATTTTTAGCCCAGTAATAAAGATATAATCATTTTGTAATTTATCTGTATCTACTCCTGCTGATTTATATAATGTTTTTATTCCACTTATTGCTGCTTGTTCTTTCATAGAATCTTCCATGTTTGTTAATTTTGATGTATATTCTTCTAACATTTTATTTAGTTGATTTTCTGGCATTTGTTTTATTAATGTTATTAAATCTTGATTTTTTATGTATTCTCTTTGTGGCTCTGGAATATTTTCAATTAATTGTTCTTTTATTTTAGAGGCTGTTTCTTCATTTTTTAGTGAAGATATTTCTATAATTGGATTTGTCATTATATCAATTATTTCTTGTTCTTGCTTATCATCTAAATCTTTTAAAATATAAATTTCTTTATTATTGTTATCTTCTCCTAAATATTTTTTAACTCTTTTATTTTCTGTATTTGTAAGATTTTCTGATATTAAAATATAACTATTTTCTATTTCACTATCTTTGTCTGAAAATAATAAAATAGTTTCTAGATCTTCTTTAGAAATTATTTCTGGTAATGCTTGCTCTATTCCCCCAGCTTGAATTCCCTGATTAACTATTTTTGAAGTATAATTTGGTAATTCTAGGTCACATGCAGCTTGTAAGCATAAAAACATTACTATTAAAATTACTTTTATAAATGATTTTTTCAAATTTTTTAATACTTTAAGCATTTTTTTCTCCTTTCAATCATTAGTGACTATTTTTATATATTTTTTTCAAATAAATAACACTGTATCATTATATGTGACACAGTGTCATTTTGTCAATATGATTATTGTGAATTTTTTGTGAATTCTACATTTTTCTAAATACTCCTGCAACTTTTCCTAAGATCTCACATGTTGGTACTATTATTGGATCCATTGTACTATTTTCTGGTTGAAGTCTAATATGATCTGTTTCTTTATAAAATGTTTTTACTGTTGCTTCTTCTCCTATTAATGCAACTACAATTTCTCCGTTATTAGCTGTATTTTGTTTTTTTACTAATATATAATCTCCATCTAAGATTCCTGCTTCAATCATACTTTCTCCTCTGACAGTAAGCATGAAACTTTCAGAATTTCCTACAAAGTCGATTGGTATTGGGAATGTATCTGTTACATTTTCTACAGCAAGTATTGGTTCTCCTGCTGTTATTCTTCCTATTATTGGTACTTCAACTAATTCCTTTTGTGTATAAAAGTCTTTACTTGATGTTGTTTTTGGTTCTCCTGTACCACCTTTTAATAATCTTAATGTTCTTCCTTTTTTATCTTGTTTTTTAATATACCCTTTTTCATCTAATTTTTCTAAATATCCATGTACAGTTGCTGTTGAACTTAATCCTACTGCTTTTCCTATTTCTCTTACTGATGGTGGATATCCTTGTGTCATTATCTGTTTTTCAATAAATTTTAGTATTGCTTTTTCTCTTTTATTTAATTCAGGTTTCTTTTTTCTTGGCATATCAATCACTCCATTTTTATCATTTTGCCACATCATATCATACAAACAAAAAAATGTCAAACATTTTTTTGCATTATTGTTTTGTTATTTATTATTTTTATAGTCACTATTTTTTTCATTATTTAGATACCATTTTGCAAATTCCTGCATTGCTTGTACACTTTCATATTTTTCTCTTTTATCTCTTTCCTCACTTGTCATCTCAGCTAATGTTTTTGAATATCCCTTTGGAATAAATACATACCACAAATCAGACCATTTTTGTTGTGTATCATTCCCTAATACTTCGTAAGATAATTTTCCTTCATGTTTTCCCATAAATTGATGTATTTCTTTACCATCATAATAAGATAAACACTCCGTAAATCTACATTTTCTATTACTTTTTTCTTCCATTAATTTTAGTATTCCTTCAATTCCAATTGTATCTAATGCAAAATTTACAAATGCTTTTGGGAATCCATCTAATTCATCTATCCAAAATCCACAATCTAAAGAAATACATGGTTTATTTACCATTTTATATGCTTCCATTACCTTATATTTTGAAATGTACTTTATATCATCACTTCTTGGCTCTTCTAGCTCATAATTATATATTTTAAAGTCTACACCTTTTAATTCTTTTTTAGCAGATTCGATTTTTCCTTTATTGTGTGTTACAAATATAACCTCATCCATCTAATTCTCTCCTTTTTAATATAATTCAATAACAGCATGCACTACACTATCATCGCTGCTTTTTATAACTACTATATTCTTGTTGTCTTCTTTAGCATATTTACAATGTATTTCATCTCCTAATTTAATTTCTTTTTTATATATAATTCTAACATTATTAAATGGTCTTTGTTCATATATGTCTTCTGGTAATGCTTCATATGCTAAATCTAAATAATATAAATTGTGCATATGTTTGTTTATATCAATATCTTTCCTAATTACTTTATAATCTATTGTAGAATCAAATACATCTGGGATATTTATTTTTTCTAATTCTCCTGGAAATATTTTTTTGTCTTCAGGATTATATTTTTCTATGATTTCTTCTGTTATTCTTGCTAGCTTTCCATTGGTAATATTTATTAATACCCATTTTGATGTTGCAATTGCACATATCTCTCCTTTTTGATTGTAAATTTCATAATCACGATATGTAAAGAACTTATTTATTCCCCTTGCCCATGTATGTATATTTAATTCATCGCCATATGTTGGTCTATTTTTTACTTCTAATTTCCAATCTAATAATATCCAACTTAGTTTTGTTGTTTCGATTTCATTAACGCCATATCCTGCTAAATCTGAGTGATATCCACCAATATCTTCTAAACATTCTAATATTGCTCTGTTTTTTATTTTATTAAATTTCCCTACATCTTTTAATCCTATTTTGAATTTTTCTTTATAGATCATTTTATTTATCCCTCTCTTTTCATTCTTACATTTTAACACAAAAAATATATCAGAACAACTATTTGTTTTTGGTTTTTAAAAAAAATCTTTATAAAGTTTATATTTTTTTAACTTTATAAAGATTTTAATTTTTAATAACCTGGTTTTTTTAATAATTTAAACATATTTTTCTTGTATTCCTCAACTCCTGGTTGATTGAATGGATTTACTCCTAAAATCATTCCTGACATTGCACATGCT